>JBAZZO010000010.1 GCA_041658765.1 Coriobacteriia bacterium
TGCAACCCGCAATTCACGAAACGTGTATCTATGACATTTCGCGATTTCCGACTGGTCGCAAACCCCTGACCTGCACTTTTATCCTCGGACGTGGCCCAGAAGGGCAATTAGCTGCGGAACGCAGGTAGATGCTCCGCGTCCGATCGCTTCCCAGAACTGCTGGAGGTGCTCCCGGCGCCAGCCAGGAGGTCGACCGGGCGAACGCATCGGAGGACGAAGTGCGCAATCCCCGCGTCGAACTCTTCTCGATCCCATCGCAACTCCTCGTATTCGAGGTGTTGCGACGACCGCTTGAATTCACCGAGTATGCGTTCGGCACTATGCGGTGCCCGCAGGCCCCTCCAAGTTGTAGAAGTCCCGGCCGGCAAGCCGGATACAGTATGCGTAGCATTCGGGTGCGCCCGAGGAAGTCCCTGGAAGCAAAGCGACGCCCTTTGAGTACTCCGGGTTATACGCAGACGGCTGGCTGTAAACGACGCCGGTATCAGGACGCGCGATTGCGTACAGGCACATGGCTAGAGAGATGGTCTTGGGTCCGGATGGAACGAGCACCAGCGTTTGCCCCGCTTCTGACGACAGACCACAAATGATGTCAAATGCGTCGGATACGTCGCGAGGGTCAACTCTGACCGGCTCTTGCTCCGAGTCAATTAGGTACGGCTTCAACGCACGCACGGATTCCCAAGCCTTCTTCAGGGAGGCCGGACCAGCGGGGAACGGCAGTAGGACCTGACGACGGCTCGCTCTATCGGCAACCATTCTGAGTGCCTTCGCGGCACCGACGTAGTCATGGCCGAGCGACACCAGCACAAGTTGGTTCTCGGGCTCGGGGAACGGGCGACCGAACCCGGGAAGATCGTCTGCGTCGGCATAGTTGACCGCAAGTTCATCCGCGTACGACTGCGGAAAGGTGTACGAGACTGCGATGTCCGCAATCGCGTCGGATTCGAGCAACCGACGCAAGACCGGGAAGAATACTCGCTTCGGCAGCGATGAGACGTCCAGCAATACGCTGCGCCGGTTCTCGACATCCGCCAGGAACTGCTCCAGAGGCGGAATTACATCGTCAGGAGTACAGAACACGTCTCTCGTCACAAGCCGCGGAAGTGAGCCGCCGGAGCCAGCATACCGCGCGCGAGCTGCTGCCATTGCCCCCTTCTGCGGAGGAGAGTACTTGGAGTCACGATCCTCAATCTCGTACAGCATCTCCTCGCCCAAGAGACCTCTGCTGCTGAGGTACTCCCTCACGGCAAGCGCACGGTCCTCTGGGCCGACGGATCCGACCAGACTCCATGCCCGATCGGGAAGACGATCAAGAATCCAGTCAATCGAGCCCCATGGCCGGAAAGCGAGGCGCGAAGTCACGAGGGGTCCGATGGAAACATCCGCATTTGACCCGTACCGGAGGAGTCCTGTTGCTCCCTCTCCACCACCGTGGAGGCATCGAGCGCCTGTTCTCGGCTCTCTCGAATCAGCTTCCGAAGCCGAACAGCTGTGATGTATAGCGGCTCCTGCCGGTGCTGCGCGGGGAGCTGGTAGTACGGCGACAGTATGGGACGAAGGTAGTACTTGATGCGCGGGCGCCGATCTCGCTCCTTGGTGCTGTGCTCGAAGCTCACGAGATGACCGTAGTCTGTGCCTGCCGAGAGGAAGCGGTAGATGTCGTCGTTCTCGTCGGCGAACAACTGATCTCGTGTTATGGAGAACCCGTTCCGACCGGGGTAGCTTATGGCCGTGTCGCGCAGAAGAGCGGAGCGAAAGTAGCGTGCGAGATAGTCCATCAAGTCCTGAAGGGAATGGCCCTGATCGGACTCCAGCACCTTGTCGTGCCACTCGGCGCTCGCCGCGTCGATTCCGGCTGACTGGAGGCGCGACGGAATAGGGAAGGCCAGGGACGGCCCTCCTGGGTCCTCGACCTGCACTCTCATCGACGCGGCCCAAACGTGACGACACATACTTAGAAGCACGAGGATGTGATTGCCGCTCAGACTGAGGATGTCGTCTCGGCCATACCACAGCATCCGAGCGCGGCAGACAGACGCCACCTGCATTGCTGCTACTTGGCGTCGATCCGGCTCCCACCACCCGGGCGTCTTCCACGGAAGACGATCGGAGGGCACGGGAGGGACCTTCGCACCTCTCTTCGTCCTCTGACGAACCCACGCTTCACCCAGTTTGCCAGAGAGAGGGTTCTCTCGAGCAAGGTCACGCAGGAACGGTTTCCATTCTGGGGGGACATGACCCTCGAGCGACCCCTCTGCCTCAAGCCGCAATCCGCTTGTCAACGACTGCTCTCCGGCGTATCTCGCCACCTTCTCTTCAAGCGAAGGACTCTCTCCGAATAGACCGACGAGGACATCGTCGTGTAGCGGCGATTGACACGACTCCGTGCGACGAAGCCTGCGACTGATAACGTCCTCCGCGAACACTGGAAAGAGCCATTGCTTCTCGCTAGATCCAACCCGTTGCAGGATATCGTCGATGTCCAGAAGGTCGAAGTCTCGAGCCTTCTCAAGGTGGTACGAAGTCCCGAAGACCAAGGTGTCGCGCCACCCATAGGGCCTTGTGCCTATCCGGTACTTCACGCGAGGATCGCGAAGACTCAGGGCTTTGTTAACCATCTGCCGCATGTTCGCTCCGAGCGAAGATGATGCACGCCCGATACGCGAAAGTTGATCGTACTCGTCGATTCGGACGTAGACGGACGTCTCGTCCGAGACCACTCCCGCCTCAATCAAGGCCGATGCTGCGACCGAGATAGGCTCACCAATTGGGCTTATGCTTTCGGCCAGTCGGTTCGGCAATTCGCTGGAGCTGTAGTTCAAGTACCTTCGGTAGTCCGCGATTCTGCCACGCAGCCGTTCCTCAAGTTGCTCTCGGTTCGTGACTCCATCAAGGTACCCCTGCCAGACATCACTCACCGCAATTCGCTTGGCGGCCTCGTCCATGCTCGCAGCCGAGTAGCCCATCCCGATTCCTCGTCCGACAGCGCCCTCCAACTCAGTCCCAAGCGTGTCTGCCGAGTTCAGCATGTCGCGCACCAGCCAGTAGTTGAGGAAGTCACCGAAGTAGATGGCCGCCAGGACTTCAGGGTCCTCCGATTCCGTCTTCGGAAGGCGCTGCCCGAAGTCCGCCGCAGCACTCCTCCGCAGGCTCATCCCCGCCCCAATGAACGTCGAAAGGTCATCCGGGGCAGGAAAGGGAATGCCTCTGCGGTAGTAGGCCACCCGTACCTCTGGCTTGAGCAGGGCAAGAAGCATCGTCTTTCCTGCCCCCTCGGTTCCCTGCACAACCACATGGGTGTTCTTGAACATCGCAAGCGCATGATCCATCAGCTTCGGACTGAAGACATCGACGAAGTGCTCGTCGCTGACCATCTCGCCCACGTAGAGTTCTTCAAATGGGTTCTTCTCTCGTGCCACCTAGATCACACCCTCGATGAGCGGGGAAAAAGAGGTTTCCATGTGTCGGACGAGTAGTGCAGGAGCGGAAGCGAGTTGTCAGGAGTGTTGCTGTACATCACCAATAGCGACCCAGTTCCCTCGAAGCCATCTGGCCCGTACGGCTTCACGCATGGGTCTGGAGCGTGCTGACCGGTCATCGTCGTGTAGAGATCCGCTGCAATCTGCCTGATTCGAGGAAACAGGTCGCCCTGCGTCCCACTTGCGGGCAAGAGAACGGTCGCCCCACCCCGCAAGACAAAGACGGGACTGAACGTTAGCCGGCCGGGGTGAGCAGCTTGCAGTTCGAGTCCGCGTTGGTGCCCGTCTGGGCACACCAACAGCGGCACAAGCAGCACTTTGAATCTGTCGGGTAGCGCCAAGGCGCACGTAACGGCCGAGTTCATTTGGGATCCGCTGCCGACGAAGTCCTCTAGGAGTATTAGAAAGCGGAACCCGCAGGAGTCCATGTGGTTCTCGATCTTGGCCAGGTCACCAAGTCCACGTAGCGAGTACCAGTCGGGCCGAAAACGCGCGCCCTCGATGTTGTTCGCATGGTAGAAGCTGGCGATGTCCATGCTGTCAGTGACCGGACAGTACCAAGACAGCCTGGATGCGGCCTCTATTCTCTCGGCCAAGTCCTCATCGTCCAGGGAGAATGGCTCGCATTGTTCCAGCAGCCAGCGGGAAACCGGACCACGGAACGCAGCTCGGTACAGCGACACGAAGTCGCGGAAGCTAGCGAACATCAACTCGGGAACGAGGGCCAGCAGCAGTCTCTGTCGATCATCATCGACACAGTCGAGCCAATGGCGAAGCCGTGTCGTGAAGGGCGGGGCGGGAGGCCCGACCGCGGGGAGGTACTCACAGAAACGGTAATCGGCGAGAAACCGAACTTGCTCCAGCGTCGAGTGCGCCGTCGGGCCTTGCTGATCCTGACCCTCGGACCATCGGCTCACCCGATCCTGCAGACTCTCGTAAGGCACATCGACCTCCTCCGCCTGTCAGGATAGCAGGTGCCCGCAGTTTCCTTGGCCCTTCGGTGCGGGCGTGTCTGATACGAGTGCCGAGGCTACGTGACGAACCGAACGTGCCTGCACGGTTTGGTGCGATGGCCCAAAGGAGCCGCTGGAGACCAGCGGCGTGAATCGCCGCCCACATTCGCATTACCGTTGCAACGCACAGGGACTTGCCCAGAACTCCCGGATTCGAGACCGACAGACTGGGAGCCCTGCTGTCGCCGAACCAGTCGGGCACGTCGCGCTTCTCTGGCTTGACGTCGCCGAAGTTTCACTGATATGCTCTGTTTCACCGATTGGTGAAAGGTGCATTTGCAGTGAAAGAACCTGAGATTCTCGAGAGACTCCCCGCCGCGCTGCAAGCATGCCTCGACGGGGTGCCGAAGACCGCGATCGGATCCGTGGAGCGAGAAGTCCGCGCAGGCGGCGCGACAGCCGACCTGGTGGTGCGGCTCCAGCTGCTCGGGCGCGCACGCTCCATGGTCGTCGAGGCGAAAAGCAGCGGCCAGCCGAAGAGTGCTCGAGTAGCGGTCGACCAGCTGCGACGTCTGCTCCTCGACGAGCGACTGAAAGGCGCCTACCCCGTCTTTGCGGCGCCCTACGTGTCCGAGGCCGCCAGGATCATCTGTCGCGATTCTGGGTGTGGATACTTCGACCTGGCCGGGAACTGCCGCTTCTCTCTGGATGGCGTCTACATCGAACGGGCGTCTGGGCCGAACCCCTTCAAAGAGAACCGGGGTGAGCCTTCGATCTTCTCAGCGAAGTCCTCTCGGATCCTGCGGCTGCTTCTCAACGAGCCTCGCCGCGAGTGGCGGGTGCAGCAGATCTCAAAGGTCGCTGGGGTGAGCATCGGTCTGGCATCCAGGATCAAGCGCCAGCTCGAGGAGCGGGAATGGATCGCGGCCGGAGAGGGCGGGGTGAGGCTTGCCCAGCCCGAGGTCATGCTCCAAGCGTGGGCCGCTGCGTACAGCTACAAACAGAATCGCGTCTTCCAGTACTACACGCTCGACGAGATCGGCGAAGCGGAGACGTCCGTCGCGGAATGGTGCCGGGAGAGCGGCGTGGACTACGCACTGACCGGTTTCTCCGGCGCACGCCTGCTCGCCCCTCGAGTGCGGTACGACCGAGCCACCATCTACGTGAGTTCCCGCCTCGGCAGTGCAGCCGACGGTGCCCGGCTGAAACCGGTCGACACGGGAGCCAACGTTCTGCTGCTCCAGCCATTCGATGACGGCGTCTATGACGGGTCGGAGTATCGTTACGGACTTCGGACGGTCTCGGCCGTGCAGCTCTATCTGGATCTACGTTCCATGCCGGGACGCGGAGAAGAGGCCGCTCAGGAGATCCTCGAGCGAGAGCTGCGGCCCTCATGGTGAAGAGCAGACTGGACTACCCGCCCGACGCGGTCGAAGCAGCGAAGTCGGTGCTGGTGGAACTCGCCCACATCCTCGGCGAGTACCGCGACGAAATGGTCATCGTAGGCGGATGGGTGCCGTTCCTCCTCATGCCGGATGCTGCCGGGCACGTCGGCAGCACCGACGTCGACATCGCGCTCAACCACCTGGCGGAGACCGACGAGGTCTACGCCAGGATCAGCGAGTTGCTCAGGGACCACGGCTACGTGCAGGATGCACGCCAGCCTTTCATCTGGTTCAAGGACGTGGGGTTCGAAGGCGCGGATGCGGCAAGGGTCGAGGTCGATTTCCTCGCCGGAGAGTACGGCGGCACGAACAAGGAGCACCGCACTCAGCGCATCCAGGACATGAGACCGCGGAAGGCGCGGGGCGCCGATCTGCTTCTCGATGGATCCGTCGAGCGTCAGATCGAGGCACGACTGCCGAACGGCGCGATCGACATGGTCACGGTGAAGGTCGCTGGCGTGGTGCCCTATCTGGTCATGAAGAGCTCGGCGCTGGGTTCCAGGGTCAAGGAGAAGGACGCGTACGACATCTGGTTCACGTTGGCCAACTACCCCGGCGGTGCCGCTGCTGTCGTCGAGGAGTTCAAGCTCTTCGCGACCCATGGGCTAGTACTCGAAGCTCTTGCACTCCTCGACGACAAGTTCGCCTCGCCACAGCATTTCGGTCCCGTATCGGTCGCCCTCTTCCTTGAAGCCGAAGGCGAGGAGGCTGAGCGTATCAAGCGCGACGCATACGAGCGGGTCCGGGCTCTCATCACAGAGCTTCGCGGCTGACATGGCCGGCCCCACATCGATCGAGTGGACCGAGGCGACCTGGAACCCGGTCACTGGGTGCCACCGTGACCGTCTCACGCGCGCGGTCGATGAGCGTAACCACTTCGTCCTCGATGTGATGTCGAAGCCACGACTCTGGGTGACAGGTGATCGGGATGAGCTCGAGCGACTGGCTCGAGAAGGGTCGCATCAAGCGTCAAGCAGCGGATCGCGCTGAGATCCAGCGGCTGTTGGCGGTTGTCGACCGGGACCTCGCGGACGCGAGCGATCTCATGGTTAGGCCGATGGTTTCCTTAGTCCAAGGACACATCTGGCATATTGTTTCCTTGCGCCAAGGACACATTACGAAGACATCGACGTCGAAGGCGGCATCATTCACGTCATGCCCGCACGGGCTTGGATGCTAGGGGTGTAGGCGCCCTGCCGCCTATCCGACTAGATCGCGAACGCTCTGCGCTGCGACAGGCGAGATGCGATCGAGCGCGGAGGCCGACTTCGCCACCCGGCTCGCCCACGACTTTCCCCTCACGGCAAGCGCCTCCCAGGCAAGAACGAGATCCCCCGGCCGGTCTGCGTGCAGCACCTCGAGTATCTGCGCCGCCTGTGAAAGGTCCTTCTCCCGCTTCGGCTGCATCGCAACAGGACGCTCCCCCGCGATCATCAACTTGTGGAGAGCGAACCGCGCCGCATCCGGCACGTTCACCGCGACGACCCCGCCGCCGACCACTGCCGCCCTCACGGACGAGTCGATGAGATAGTCCAGGAATCTCAAGGGCTGCGCGGCGGCGGCGAACCTGGGCAGGCTCACGGGACGCGATCGGGCCCTTGCGGCCGGCGTCAGAAGGTCCACCCGCAAGCTTCGCCCCCGCACCTTGAACGAGGTGGTCGGACTCTTGGGATCGAGACCGGGGACCGGCAGGAACCCCATCTCCAGGCTATCCCGTGCTGAAGGCAGGTCGGCGTCGACGCCCGGAACCGCGATATCGAGCTTGGGATCGGCCGCTATGTCGACATCCTGAGTCCTCAGAGAGGTGCCCCAGCGGACCCCGAGAAGGTTGCCGAGCACGACGAACGCGTGAGTCCCGACAAGGACTCCGCCGGCGTGGAACACCCCCGCGTCCGCGAGCGCACGAAGCACTCGGGCCGAGGGCGCATCGGTGACCATCGCGCCACCTGCGCGCAGCAGAGCCGCCAACCGCTCGATGGATCGTTGGTCGGCGGCGACGTTGGCTCTCCCCTCGGCGAACCGATCGGCCAACTCGTCGAGCGCGGCGTCCCGACGGCCCAGATAGGTCTGGCGCTTCGTCCCGCCAGGCCCCATGTGCTGGAAGTAGTAGTACTCCTGGCCCTTCACCATCTTCGTCACGAAGGAGCCGGCGGTATGTCCGATGGTACGCGAGGCCTCATAGACAGCGATCTGCTCAAGAAGCTCGGCGTAGATCGTCTGGACTTCGAGCGGCTGACGCTGCAGGGGTTCACCTCCTTGTAGTTATACGCACAATACGTCGATGCTGCGTATAACACAAGTCGAGCGCTACGCCACGTTGATGATCACGTTGCCGCGCTTGTGCCCCGTGTCGACGTACCTGTGCGCGTCGACTATGTCGTCCAGTGCATAGGTGCGATCGATCACCGGCCTGATCTCACCGCGCGCCGCCAACTCGGCGAGCAACACCAGATCCTCGCGCCGGAGCTTCGGTGAGCCGTCGTCGACCGAGACGCAGGCTCCGCCGGGAGCCAGCACTCGCCGGCACCTCCGAAGGGCACTGGCGCTCTTGTTCTTGCCCACGGCGTCGAAGATCAGGTCGTAGCGCTCCGCCCCGTCCGCGAAGTCCTCGACGGTGTAGTCGACCACCCTCGTGGCGCCGAGAGATGTCACAAGCTCCACGTTCGCAGTGCTGCAGACACCCGTCACCTCCGCGCCGAGGTGCCGGGCGAGCTGCACCGCCGACGTGCCCACGGCCCCGGACGCCCCGAAGACGAGGACGCTTTGTCCCGCTCGAACGCCGGCCTTGCGAAGGTAGCTGAGAGCGAGGAGGCCACCGTAGGGAATGGCTGCCGCCTCCTCGTCGGTGAGGTTGGCCGGTCGCGTTGCCAGAAGTCCGTCTTCCGGCCAACACACGTACTGCGCATACGTCCCGAAGAGGTGCCGATTGAAGCCGAAGACGCGGTCGCCCGCCTTGAACGACCTAACGTCCGGTCCGACCGCATCCACCACCCCTGAGAGCACCATGCCGAGAACCGGTTGCCTCGGTGCGTTCCAACCGAGCACGAGCCGCGCCATGATCCGGTAAGCGGGACTCAGTCTCAGCCCCCGGACGTAGGTATCACTCGATGCCACGGGGGTAGCCAAGATGCGTATGCGCACCTCGTTCTTCCGAGGAGCTGGAGTCGCGATCTCCTCGACCCGGAGAACCTCAGGCGGGCCGTAGCGCGTGCAAACTACTGCTCTCACTCTGCGCCCTTGAGGGAAGCGATCGCGGATGGGCTGAACCCCTTGGCGATCAGCCACACCGCCAGAACCATCTCCTGCAAGAAGATCGGGAGATTCAAGACGATCTGGGGCGCCGACATGGGATCGATGGCCTGGAACACGACCAAGATGCTTGCCGTGAAGCCCAGCGTGACTGCAACGATCCCCCAACCGGACAACCATCGAGGGATGAGCCTCGATCGATAGAACACGAGGTAGTACATCAGGCCGGCTGGGTAGAAGGCCAAGGTCCCTGCCATGCCCGCCCAACTCCGGACCGCCATCAGCAGTGCGCCTGAGGCTTGAAGGTACGACGAAGCCGGAGCGCCGGCCTCCACGAGCCCACGACTCAATGTCACCATCGATAGCACCGCGATCGCCCCGATGCTGTAGAGAACTGCCTCGATGATCCTCAAGCCGACGGCGCCGAGCGACAGACCCTCGCTGTATCGCCGCAACACGGGATACAGCGCGATCGCGATGCTGGCGGACGCGAAGAACGCGACCAGCCCGAAGAGCGCTCCCGCAGCCACCTGGTTCTGGTGTGCGGCGATCTTGGCAAGGATGTCGGCCCCTTTGAGGATCGGATCCAGAAGCACCACCCTGCCGAGCAAGCTTGCAGTCGTAGCGACTATGAAGAGCACTCCTGCGACTACCGCTGTTCGCCTGTCTTTGCTCATGATCGACTTCCCATTCCTCGTCAACTCTCGTGTGTCCCGTCCTGAGAACCTGACCGAGACGTGTCAGGTTGAAGCTCTCTTGCTAGGTGGCGTGCTCCACCCCTAGACGAATGCCACAACGGCCAGGGTGCCTACGACGGCCGCTTCGGCGGCGAGAGCGCCCGCAGCAGCAGGACCGATCTTCCGGTACGTGTAGCCCGCCATGACCGAAAGCAGCACGAATCGCACGACCTGGCCCACGGCCGGTCCGCCAGCCTGAAGTCAGGCGAAGCCGGACGCGACCACGAGGCCCCCCGCCACCAGACAGACTCCCGCCAGCACCCGCGGCGACAACTGCTTGCGCCTGCCCCTCGCGGCGTACCAGATGGCGAAGGCGACGAACACGACGATCCCCGCGAGCATGGTTGCGATGGGCACAAAGAACTTGCTGTCCACGCCGATCTCACCTCCGTCTGACGATGCTTGTCCCGTGCGGCGTGCCTGGCGTCTGGCGCTCGACCGCGCGCCGACACTGGCATAGAGCGCAAACCTTGAACGTACGTCAGGTTGACGTGCCTGCTACGCGCGCCCCAGCCCGCGAAGCCGGCCGCATCTCACGCAGCGAGTGGCAGCCGATCGCCTTCGGGAGCGATCGTGCCGGGGCTGAAGCCCTTGGCGATCAGCCAGATCGCGAGCACCATCTCCTGCACCGCGAGCGGGAACATCAGGAAGTCGAGCGAGAGGCCCGCCATCCGCGCGAGGGGCGCTACGAGGTAGAAGACCGCTCCGACAAGTCCCCAGATCGAGAGCCATCGAGGGACGAGTCGCGCGCGAAAGAGCAGCCAGTAGAACATGAGAGCGCCGATGACGAAGGGCAGCGCGATGAGCTGTTCCCACACCAGCCCCTCGGCGGTCTGCAGCATCGCCGCGACCGGAGCGGCCGCGGCCGACGGCGCGGCGCTCATGGCGATGAGCACGAGCCAGATGAATGCGCTGATGACGTACGTCATGCCCTCGAGTGCTCCTCGGAAGATGACGTAGCCCATCGAGAGCACTTCGCTGAAGCGGCGGCCGATCGGATAGAAGACCGCGGGCAGAGCCGACAGCGCGAAGCCCATGGTGAGCACGAGGAGCGCGCCGACGACCGTCGCGGTGCGGTGAGCGGCGATCTGCGCCAGGATGTCCGTGCCGGCGGCGAACGAAGGCATGATGGCCATGCCTAGCACGCCCGAGGCGGTGCCGACGATGTAGAGCACGCCGATGATGGTGGCAGCCCGGCGATCGGTGATCGCGCCGTCCGTTCGCTTAGCCGACATCGCGCATCATCTTCTCGATGGACTCGACCGACGTGCGGATCGCGCCGATGTCGGCCTGCATGCTCGACTGCGTCTCGCGCGTCTCTTGGGCGAGTCTGGTGTACTCGGCGTTCAGCTCCTCGAACTGCGCGCCGCTGCGCGACTTGATCTCCTCCATCTGGATCTGGTGACGCCGACGCGAGGGCGTGGTGACCACGCTGATCCCCAGGATCACGAACATCACGACGAGAAACGCCGCGGGTCCATCGATCGTCATTGCTTTCCCCTTCCGGTTGGTTCGCTGTCCGCGCTCAGGGTCTTCGTCGCATCGGTGACGCGCTCGGGCGTCAGGTGCTCGTCGAAGTCCGTCACGCTGAAGAAGCGAAGCGCCTTTCCGTCTTCCGAGATCTCGTGGCGTCCGACCACGAGTCCCGCCTTCTCCAGTACCTGCAGGTGCATGTGGAGGAGCGGACGTCCGATCCCGAGCTCCCGGGCCAACTCGCTGACGTAGCTCTCACGACTTCTCAGGGCTGCGAGGATCCGCAGCCGATGAGGGTTCGCAAGGGCGCTCAGCATCTGGAGCAACTGGTCGCCGGTCCGATCGTCCGTCATGTCCTCTCCTTTACCTGTCAGCGTATCCTGACACGTGATGTTCCAACGTGTCAACACCAATTCGCGAAGAATCTTCCGCCAGGGGCAAAGGAAGAAGCCCCGGTCAAAGCGACCGGGGCTTCGATCAGTTCGAGTGCGGGCGCGATCCTCCGTTTGCGTGTGTCAACGCCGGGTAGTATTCTCGGTACTACCATCGGCACTACCGCAAGGACCACCATGGGCAAGATCAACATCTCGCTTCCCGACGGCATGCTCGAGGAGATCGACCGCCGAGCAAGCGCAGCCGGCGCCACCCGCAGCGGCTTCCTCCAGGACGCCGCGGGACACTACCTGACCGCGCTCGACGAAGAGGCGGCGTGCGCCGCCCGGGCCAAGCGTGTTGGTCACGCACTGCAGAAGATGCGCTCGCTCGCGCCGGTGGTGGGCGCGCCGGGCTCGGCGAAAGCCATCCGCGAGATCCGCGATGCACCGTCGCGTTGGGAGCAGCGGTGAGCGGCAGCGGTCCCCGCTATGTGGTTGTCGACAGCTCGGTCGCCTTCAAGTGGTTCTGCAGCGACGACGAGAGTTCCGTCGATGAGGCCCTCGCGCTGTTCGCCGACCACCTCTCGGGCCGCATCACACTCATCGCACCGGCCCACCTGCCCGCCGAGGTGCTCAATGCCCTGGGATGCCGCCCGAAGGTGACCTCGACGCAACTGGTCACCGCCGCTGAAGGTCTGGCCGAGAGCGAACTGCTCTACCCTGCGTGGGACCGTGATCTCCTCTGCGAGGCCGCGGTGCTCGCTCGCAAGCACAAGCTCACCATCTACGACGCACTCTTCCCTGCGCTCGCGATCCAGCTCGGCTGCGAGTTGGTCACCGCGGACAGGGCTCACGCTCGGCTGAAGGAGTGCGCGGTCCGGCTACTGCCCTGAGACGCCACAAGCCCCCGCCGGGCGCCGACTACTCATGCTCCGCGAAGAGACGGCCATGAACCGCGAGCTCGACCACCGGGACTGCTTCGACTCTGTCGGCGAGCGGATAGCGCTTCTCACCAGGGTAGAGCACGGCGACGCGATCCAACCCCAAGTCATCCAGAGCGATCCTGATCGACGGCGTCATCTTCGGCGCATCGGAACGCTTGCACTCCACCCCCACCAAGCACTCTCCCCGGCGCAGGATCAGGTCGATCTCGGCACCCTGATGGGTCGCCCAGAAGAACGCCTCGTCATGCGGCTCGCTCGCCAACACCTGCTCGATCGCGAACCCCTCCCAGGACGCGCCGAGCTTCGGATGACTCACCAAGGCCTTCGGAGTGTCGATGTGGTCGGACAGCACCACGTGAATCCGCCATCGCACAACTGTTTTTCATGGTGTTCCGGATCCGGCCTGACCTGCGATTCCGGTAAGGTGGCCATGGTGACCCTACGCGAAGTACAGATTCCGCAGAATGCGCCCTTGACAGACGGACACCTGCGCTCTAGCGTGGCGGCATGAGCCTGCACCCGGTACTCGACGAGAAGCTGAGCGCTGCACTGGCGGAAGTACCGCCGGTCGCGCTCACCCGGCGCGACGCCCGGCTGCCAGCCGTGGCCGGCAAGGTGCACGCGGTGATCGGGATGCGGCGCGCGGGGAAGACGATGTTCCTGCGCCAACTGCTGGACGAGCGCCGGGCTACCCTACCTGCTCCGCAGGCGGTCTATCTCAGCTTCGACGACGACCGGCTAGCCGGCCTCGAGTTGGAGCAGCTCGACTTCCTGCTCGAGGAATACTACCGGCGCTATCCCGCGATGCGAGGGCGCAAGACAGTGAGCTGGTTCCTCGACGAGATCCAGCTCGTGCCCGGCTGGGAGCGTTTCGTCCGACGGGTACTGGACTCAGAGAGAGTCGAGATCGTCGTCTCCGGCTCCTCGGCGCGTATGCTCTCGCGCGAGGTCCACACCTCCCTGCGCGGTCGCGGGATGGCGACCGTCATCCGGCCCTTCAGCTTCCGTGAGTTCCTGCGCTACCGAGGTGAGGAGCCCGGCAGCGAACCTCGACGCTGGACACCGGCCGAGCGGTCGCTGATCGAGAAGCGCTTTCGGGAGTACCTGGTCGAGGGCGGGTTCCCCGAGACGCAGGGAATACCAGCCACGCTTCGAATCGAGCTCTTGCAGGGCTACGTGGATACCGTGCTCTTCCTCGACGTTGTCGAGCGCTACGGGGTGTCGCAGGTGGCGGCCCTCCGCTGGCTAGTGCGTCAATGTTTGCGCAATCCGGCCGGGAGCTTCAGCGTCCACCGCCTGCACCAGGACCTGAAGGCCCAAGGGCACGGCGTGGCGAACGAGGCCGTGCACGCGATGCTCGGCCATCTCCTGGACGCCTTCCTGCTCAGCGCCGTGCCGCTTGCGACCGAATCGGAGCGCCGTCGCAACTCGAACCCGCGCAAGCTCTATCCCGCAGACCCTGGCCTCATCAAGGCCTTCGACGCCAGCGGCCGCTCGAACGTCGGACACGCACTCGAGACCGCCGTGCTCAACGAACTGGAGAGGCGCGGGATGGAGGTCGGCTACGTGAAGACGGGTGACGGGCTGGAGGTGGACTTCCTCGCGCGCCGACCGGCTGGCGGAGAGGAATTGATCCAGGTGTGCGCAGACCTGTCGAGTCCAGAGACGCGCGCGCGTGAGCTGCGAGCCTTGACCGCAGCAGCGGAAGACCATCCGCGTGCTACGCAACGATTGCTGGTGCTCGACCGGGATGCGCTCGCACGCGCCGACGCGCCAGGGGTCGACGTACTGCCTGCCTACGAGTGGCTCCTCGCGGCACCGGAAGACGACTGAACCAGCCCTTCGTTGGACAGCCCGTTGGACACTCGTGCGCCAAAGCGAACAGGCCAGACACGGTTACCGGAAAAAACCACACGCGCACTCCCACGAGACCAGCTTACCTTTGACGCCACGTGGGAGGCAGGTCTGACACGCAATCGGCGGGCGGTCACCAGCTTACGGGGGTCCGCGACGCGGAAGGCTTGCCAACGTTCTCCAGCTTATTTAGACTTCAACCACGAAGTCTAAATAGCGCTCAACGCTATTCAACTCGGCTGAGTAGGGGGACTGATGCGCCGAGGACTGTCGGGGAGGTACGAGGTCAGCACGATCGGCGGCGAGACCTTTCGCGCCTTCGTGCCGGAACCGTTGCCACCGAATCCCCCGCTTGACCTGTCCGCACTGCAAAGATCTCTCGAGCGCGCGTCCATCGCCATTGGCCGGCTGGACAGCGTTTCGACCCTGCTGCCGGACACGGCGCTGTTCCTATACACCTACGTACGCAAAGAGGCGGTGCTGTCTTCGCAGATCGAAGGCACCCAGTCCTCCCTCTCGGACTTGCTGCTGTTCGAACTCGAGGAAGCGCCGGGCGTACCGTTCGACGACGTGGTAGAAGTCAGCAACTACGTTGCCGCGCTGGATGAAGGCCTTGCTCGGCTGAGGGGCGGCTTCCCCATCAGCGCACGACTCATTCGAGAGATCCATGCGGTTCTCCTCTCCCGAGGTCGCGGCAGTGAGAAGCAGCCCGGTGAGTTCCGCCGGAGTCAGAACTGGATCGGCGGGACGAGGCCTGGGAACGCGGTCTACGTGCCTCCGCCTCACGAGGAGGTCCAGCCGTGCATCGCCGCGTTAGAGCGATTCCTCCACGACGAGGGCTCGAGCCTGCCCCTTCTGGTCAAGGCGGCGCTTGCACACGCCCAGTTCGAGACCATCCACCCTTTCCTTGACGGCAACGGGAGAGTGGGCCGACTCTTGGTCACGTTGCTGCTGTGCGAGGGCGGGGTGCTTCGTGAGCCGCTGCTCTATCTCAGTCTGTACATGAAGCAGAATCGGGATGAGTACTACCGTCTGCTCAGCAGGTGTCGAACCGAGGGCGAATGGGAGGCGTGGGTCGCCTTCTTCCTCGAGGGAGTCGCGGAAACGGCCGACGACGCGGTCGGGACGGCGCGCAGCCTGGTCGGCACGTTCGAGAGTGATAGGCGACGGATCCAGGACCTCGGACGCAAGGCCGGCTCGGCTCTGCGCGTGCACGACGCTCTGAAGTCCAGGCCGGTCCTGCTGCTGCCCGATGTCGTGACACGCTCCGGGCTGTCGTTCCCAGCCGCTGCATCCGCGATGGACTCCCTTGAGAAACTGGGAATCGCTCGCGAGGTGACCGGCAAGAAGCGGAACCGCGTGTTCGCGTACTCGGAGTACCTTCGCCTGCTCTCGGAAGGAACCTGACCCCGATGGCCCTGAACCCCATCGTCTTCACCGAGAACGTCGTCAGGAGCTTCCTGCGCTACCCGCTGACGGCCTACTCGCTGGCCAATCGCAGCACACGCCTGTAGCCGACGGCCTGAATCACCGATCGGCTTCGAGCGGAATGGGTGATCGGCTTGGACCGGAATACGCAGCTAGGGCAGCGTCAGGCGGTGCGGCGGCGGTCTGTCCCTACCTTCGTTGGACAGCCCGTTGGACACTCGTGCGCCAAAGCAAACAGGTCAGACACGGTTGCCCGGTCTGACCTGCGATTTCTTTGGTAGCGGGGGCCGGATTCGAACCGACGACCTTCGGGTTATGAGCCCGACGAGCTACCAGACTGCTCCACCCCGCAACGATTCCGGACTTCTCGCGCTAGCACACACCTTCTCCACAAGCGCGGACTAGGATGTTAGCACCCGCTCCAGTACGAGGCAACACGTGCCGATGTTCACATTCGGCAAGGTATTCGCAAGGAACCGGTAAGACGGCAAGCGTACGATCGGGGAGCCCACGGATTCTAAACCGGTTCTCGCTGGTAAGGGCCTCGCAAGCATGGTAAACTGTCGAACTGCCTTCTCCCCGCGGCGTGCCGCGGGATCCGGCAGGGGTGACGAGCAGGAAGGGACGGAATGGCGCGGTATCGCCGCACGGGCCTCGCGGCTCGAGCAACCGCACTCATAGCAGCGACGGCCTTACTGGTCGGCTCCTTGGCGTCGGTCGCTCCGGCGATGGCCGAGCCGAGGGACGCGACGTTCATCGAAGTCTCGCGCGCGCTGGTCGCGCGCAGCGGCGCCATCGCCACCACCACCGCCGACTCCACCTCGGCCGTACCCGTCCCGGTCGACCCGCGCACCGCCGCCTTCCGTGAGGAACTCGCGCGGCGCCAGGCCCGGCTCGAGGAACTCAAGGCGCAACTCGACGAACTCGATCGCCAGCTCGCCGTCGCCGCGGAGTCGTACAACCAGGCCTCCGACCAGCTGACTTCGTTCCAGGAGCAGCTCTCGATCACCGAGAACGACCTCGAGAACGCGAAACTCGCCTACGACCGGCAGTCGCGCATGCTCACCACGCGCGTCGGCGCCATGTACCGCGACGGCGACCTCGAGGAACTCAGCGCCATGGGCGTCATCCTCGGCTCCAAGTCGCTGTCCGACTTCGTCTCGCGCTTGGCCTTCCTGCGCGCGCTCGGCGAGAACGACGCGGGCGTCGCGGCACAGATGCGCGCCCAGCGCGATGCGATCCTGCGCACGGCGGCGGACCTGAAGGACTCCAAGCAGCAGGCCGAGGGCCTCGAGTTCTCGCTGCACGCGCGCCAGATCGAGATAACGTTGCGCATCGAGGAGCGCCAGGAGCTCCTCGCTAACGCCCAGGCCGACCTGCTCAAACTCCTCGACGAGGAGGCCTCGCGCCGTTCCCAGGAGGAAGCCGCGCTGCTGCGCGCCATCCTCTCCGGCGTCGGCAAGGCGGGCATCCCCGTCGAGCCGAACTCGGTCGTCGAGACCGCGCTCTCCTACCACGGCGTCCCGTACCTCTGGGGCGGCGCCACCCCGGCCGCCTTCGACTGCTCCGGCCTCGTGCTCTACGTCTTCGGCCAGCACGGCGTCATCTTGCCGCACTACTCGGGCAGCCAGTTCCTGCTCGGCACGCCCGTCCAGTACGTCGACCTCCTCCCAGGCGACGTGGTCTTCTTCGGTTCGCCGATACACCACGTGGGCATCTACATCGGCGGAGGCTACTTCGTACACGCACCGCGGACGGGTGACTTCGTGAAGGTCAGCCTTCTCGCCGACCGCTCAGACTTCGCCGGCGCGCGCAGGTACCCGTGGGTGCCGCGTGTCGGGCCGGTGCAAGGCGCCGAGACCGTGACCACCACCCCGGCTCCGGCCGCTCGCTAGCCCCGGGGACAGCACCGAACGCAAGGGGGGATCCTTGCCCATGAGGGCTTTCGTCGTCACGTGCCTCGATGCCGCCGTCGCCTCCGGCGCGACCTACGCCGACGTGCGCATCGTCGACACCCGCTCCGAGGACATCTCCGTGCGCACGGGCCGCGTCGAAGGCGTCTCCTCGTCCGCGTCGCTCGGCTTCGGCGTCCGCGTGATCGTCGACGGCGCCTGGGGATTCGCCGCTTCCTCCGAGATGACCGAGGCCGCCGCTTCGCGCGTGGCCGCTCAAGCGGTCGCGATCGCGCGCGCCTCCGCCCTCGTTCGAGGCGAGTTCGTCCACCTCGAACCGCTCCCCGCGCAGACCGGCAGCTGGCGCGGCCCGTGCGAGATCGACCCGTTCGCGATAGGCGTCGAGGAGAAGCTCGCCGTCCTGCTCGCCGGCGACGAGGCGCTGCGCACCGCCCCCGACGTCCGCGTGAGCGAGGGCTCGATGAACTTCCTCGCGGTCTCCAAGACGTTCGCCTCCACCGAGGGCTCCTACCTCGAGCAGTCGTACGTCGAGTCGGGCGCGGGCATCACCGCGTACGCGCTCGGCGACGGCGAGCTGATGCGCCGCTCGTACCCGAACTCCCACGGCGGCCAGGTCGTTCAGGGCGGCTGGGAGGCGATTCTCGCGCTCGACCTGCCGGGTAACGCGCCCAGAGTCGCCGAGCAGGCAGCCGCGCTCCTGCGCGCGAAGCCGTGTCCGGCCGCGACGACGACCGTCGTCATCGACGGCAGCCAGCTCGCCCTCCAGGTCCACGAGTCGGTCGGCCACCCGACCGAGCTCGACCGCGTCCTCGGCGACGAGGCCGCCTTCGCCGGGACGTCGTTCGTCGGCGTCGGCGACCTCGGGCGCCTGACCTACGGCTCCCCCTACGTGACCGTCACCGCCGACGCGACCGTCGCCGGATCGCTCGGCTCCTTCGGATGGGACGACGAAGGCGTGCCTGCGACGCGCGACCATCTCGTGCGCGACGGCGTGCTCGCGGGCTTCCTCGGCTCGCGCGAGGCCAGCGCCGCGATCGGCCGCCCGAGCAACGGCTGCATGCGCGCCGACGGCTGGAACCGCCTTCCCATCATCCGCATGACGACCGTCTCGCTCGAGCCCCGCGCGGGCACCTTCGACGAGCTGATCGCCGACACGGACGACGGCCTCTACCTCGAGACGAACAGTTCGTGGTCGATCGACGACCGGCGGCTCAACTTCCAGTTCGCCACCGAGATCGGCTGGGAGATACGCAAAGGCCGGCTCGGCGCGATGGTCCGCAACCCCAACTACACCGGCATCACCCCCGCCTTCTGGGGCTCGTGCGACGCGATCTGCGGCCCGAGCGAATGGCGGGTGTGGGGCCTTCCGAACTGCGGGAAGGGTCAGCCTATGCAGGTGGCGCACGTCGCGCACGGGGCCGCGCCCGCCAGGTTCCGCGACGTCCAGGTGGGGGTGGGCAAGTGATGACGCCGGACCAGGCGCGCGAGCTCGCCGCCCGCGCCGTGTCGCTCACGCCCGCCGACGAGGCCGAGGCTCTCGTCACGGCGGGAGTCGAGTCGCTCACGCGGTTCGCGGGCAACCGCATCCACCAGAACGTCTGTGAGGAGGACTCCCGCGTGAGCGTGCGCGCCGTCGTGGGCACGCGCGTCGGTGTGGCGAGCACGAACCGCCTCGACGACGACTCTCTGCTCGAATGCTGCGAGGCCGCGGCGCGCGCAGCGTCGCTCGCTCCCGACGACCCCAGCTTCCCCGGCCTCCCCGGCCCCGCGCCGCTCACCGCCCCCGACCGGGTCAGCGCCGCAGCGCGGGCCTTCGGGCCCGCCGAACGCGCGGCCGCCGTCGCGGCGATCGTCGCCCCGAGCGCCGAGCGTGGCCTGACCGCCGCGGGCGCGGTGGACGTCTCCGACTCCGTGATCGCCGTCGCGAACTCGCGCGGCGTCGATGCGTGCGCGCCCGTCACGTCGGCGGGCGCGAGCGTGCTCGCGATGGGCGCGAGCGGCGGCTCGGGCTGGGCATCGTTCTCCGGCCTCGGTCCCGAGGCTCTCGACGCGGCCGCCCTCGGCGAGGAGGCCGCGCTCACCGCGGTGCGCTCCGCGGACCCCGAAGACCTGCCGCCCGGCTCCTACACCGTGCTCCTTGGGCCGGAAGCGGTCGCCGACATCCTCTCGATGCTCGCGTATGCCGGCCTCTCGGCGAAAGCGCTCGAAGAAGGAAGCTCCTTCATGGCGGGCCACCTCGGGGAGCGGCTCTTCCCCGAATGGGTCACCATAGTCGACGACGCGCTCGCGCCTCACGCGACGGGCCTGCCGTTCGACTTCGAGGGATGCCCGAAGCGGCGCGTCGCGCTCGTCGAGCGCGGCGTGGTCTCCGGACCGGTCACCGACTCGTACTGGGCGGCGCGTACCGGCCGGCCGAACACCGGTCACGCTCTCCCGGCGCCGAACTCCTTCGGCCCGTACCCGCTCGACCTGGCGATGGAGCCCGGCGAACGCACGGCTGCGGAGCTGATCGCGAGTGTGGAGCGCGGGGTCTGGGTCTCGCGCTTCCACTACGTCAACGTCGAGGATCCGGTCACCGCCACACTCACCGGCATGACGCGCGACGGCACGTTCCTCATCGAGGACGGGTCGCCGACTCGCCCTCTCAAGAACCTGCGCTTCACCCAGAGCGCCGTCGAGGCGCTCGCCCGAGTGACGGGCGTGGGGAGCGAGCGACGGCTGGCCGGAGAGCGGGGCTCGGCTTCGTTCGTGCCCGCGCTGCTCGTCGAGGGCTTCGCGTTCACCGGCCGCACGAGCTGATCTCCCCCTGGAATGCGCTCGGGCCCCGGAGTCCGATCCTCTCGGGGCCCTCGCAATTGGTGGGAGCTTCTCCCGATTCGCGGAGGGGACCGCTCCCCGGGACCGTCTCCCGTACTCGTCAGGCGAAGTGGCGTTCGCCCCTGACAACCTGGTTATCGGCATCCTGGGCGGGCGCCGATGAGTCCCCGCTCGACGAGCGCACGCGACTACTGACGGCCGGTTCCTGAGCGAACCTGAACGGCACTTTCTGGCCGACGGACGGCGCGTCAGTCGCGCGTCTCGTCGTCCTTGGCCGCGACCATCTCCTTGACCTTCATGAGACGGGTCAGGTTGCCGCGCTCGGCCTCGTCGAGCTTCATCTGGATGTCGCGCACGGTCTCCGTGATCTGCGGGATGAGGACGTACTCGAGCGCGTTCACGCGACGGCGCGTACGCTCGATCTCGGCCGCGAGCAGCTCGATCGCTTTCTCGCGCTCCGCGAGGTCGACCATCCTCGGCGCGACGTCGCGCAGGCTCGCCAAGGCGCGGTCGAGCACGGCGGGCGTCGTCGCCAGCGAGTAGCCCGCGCGAAGAGGAAGCTCGCCGACCTCGAAGACCGGCACGCGAACGCTCATCACGTTGCGCTCGCCCACCGACAGCGCGTCGACCGGCTCGCCGGCGAGCAGCGCCCTCGAGAGCGCCGACCCGCCCGCCTCGCCTCGCGCGACCGCGAGCAGTCCGAAGGCGGAGGCGAGCTCGCGCTCGACCTCCGAGCGCAGACGGCGGTCCTGGGCGATGCGCGAGAGGAACGCCTTCATCAGTTCGTCGAGCTTGTCCTTGAGCAGCTTGTGGCCTCGCACCGCGACGTCGCCGCGCCGCTTGAGGCGCAGCAGCTCCATCCGGTTGGGGTTCACGCGCAGCGTCGCCATGCTATCTGGTCGCCCCCCACACCACGAGCGCCGCCGCGACGAGAAGCAGCGTCACGTTCACCCATCGCAGCGCCGAGATCCAGCGCGCCGGGTCCGCGCCCGCCTGTCGCGCCGCGCGGGCGCTCGAGACCTGGAGCGCCACGACCGCCGCGAACAGCAGCGCGAGTATGAGGGTCAGCGCTTCGCGCATCTTCTCAGGCCTTCCCCGCTTCCGCCCCGCCGGGCAGGTACTTCTCGACGAACTCGTCCTTGATGCGCTTGAGCTCGCTGCGCGGCAGGAGCGCCGCGAGTTCCCATCCGAGCGAGAGCGTCTCCTCGATGCTTCTCTCCTCGCCGTCGCCCTGGCGGATGAAGCGGTCCTCGAACGCGTCGGCGAAGGCGACGAACGCCTTGTCCGTGTCGGAGAGCGCGGCGTCGCCCAGGATGACGGCGAGTTCTTTCGCCGAGACACCGCGGGCGTACGCGCCGAAGAGCTGGTTGCTCAGGTCGGCGTGGTCCTCGCGCGTCTTGCCCGGCCCGATGCCCTTCTGCTTGAGGCGCGAGAGGCTCGGCAGCACCGCGATCGGCGGGTAGACGCCGCGGCGGTGGAGCGGGCGGTCGAGGATGATCTGGCCCTCGGTGATGTAGCCGGTAAGGTCGGGGATGGGGTGCGTCTTGTCGTCGTCCGGCATCGTGAGTATCGGCACCTGCGTGATCGATCCCGGCATCCCCTGCACGCGCCCGGCGCGTTCGTAGAGCGTGGCGAGGTCGGTGTAGAGGTAACCGGGATAGCCGCGCCGTCCCGGCACCTCTTTGCGCGCGGCCGAGACCTCGCGCAGCGCCTCGCAGTAGTACGTCATGTCCGTGAGGATGACGAGCACGTGCATGCCGAGGTCGAACGCGAGGTACTCCGCGCACGTCAGCGCCATTCTAGGCGTCGCGATCCGCTCGACGGCGGGGTCGTCCGCGAGGTTGAGGAAGAGCACCGAGCGCTCGACCGCCGCTGTGTCGCGCAACTCCGTCATGAAGAAGTCGGCGTCCTCGAAAGTGATGCCCATCGCCGCGAAGACGACGGCGAAGTCGCCTTCGGCCTTCTCGCCCGCCCGCGTCGGGTCGTCGCTGCGGGCCAGCACCGCCGCTTGACGCGCGATCTGCGCCGCGAGCTCGTTGTGCGGCAGGCCGCTTCCCGAGAAGATCGGCAGCTTCTGGCCGCGCACGAGCGGGTTGAGGCCGTCGATGGCCGACACACCCGTCTGGATGAAGTCGTCGGGGAAGTCGCGCGCCGTGGGGTTGATCGGGCTGCCGTAGACGGAGCGGCGCTGCTCGGCGATGATCTCCGGTCCGCCGTCGCGCGGCCGCCCCAGCCCGTCGAAGACGCGGCCGAGCATGTCGCGCGAGACGCCGATCTCCAGCCCGCGGCCGAGGAAGGTGACCTTCGTCTCGGACGGGTTCGACCCTCTCGTGCCGCCGAACGCCTGCACGAGCGCGACGTCGCCCGAGACCTCGAGCACGTTGCCGAGCGAGCGCACGCCGTTCGGGAACTCGAGCTCGACGAGCTCGCCGTACGTGACGTCGGCGACGCGCTCCACCAGAAGCAGCGGCCCGACGATGTCGCGGGTGGTGGTGTATTCGCGGCTCATCGCGCGCCCTCCTTCTTGCGCGGGGCCGCGCCCGCGACGAGCTGGGTCTCGATGTCGCCCGCCAGAGAGTCGAACAGCGCGTCCGCCTCTTCCTCGGCGACGTACTTCGCACGGGTGATGCGCTCGCGCACCTGCGCCGCGAGGATGTCGTCGAGCGACGCCCCCGCGCTGAGGGCGACCAGCGCGCGCTCGTGGAAGAGCAGGATCGTCTCGAGGAGCCGGTCCTGCTTTCGCAGGCTCGTGAACTGGTCGTCGTCCCGGAAGGCGTTCTGCTGGAGGAAGTCCTCCCGCAGCGACTTCGCACTCTCCATCAGCACCCGCTCCTCGGGGCTGATCGCCTCGAGGCCGACGAGACGCACGATCTCGGAGAGCTCGTTCTCGCGCTGCAGGATCGCCATCGCGCGGTCGCGGCGCTGCCGATACTCCAGCGAGACGTTCTCCTCCCAGAACGGCGTGACCTTGTCCAGATAGAGAGAGTAGCTGGTCAGCCAGTCGATGGCCGGGAAGTGTCTCTCATAGGCGAGGCTATCCTGGAGCGCCCAGAAGACCTTCACGACTCGCAGGGTGTTCTGCACGACCGGCTCGGAGAGGTCACCGCCGGGAGGCGAGACGCTGCCGACGACAGAGACCGAGCCGGAGCGGTCGCCGAGTGTGTCGACCTTCCCGGCGCGCTCGTAGAACGCGGCGAGCTTCGTGCCGAGATACGCGGGGAAGCCCTCCTCGCCGGGCATCTCCTCGAGGCGGCCGGAGATCTCGCGCATCGCCTCGGCCCAGCGGCTCGTCGAGTCGGCTTGGAGCACGACCTCGTAGCCCATGTCGCGGAAGTACTCGGCGATGGTGATCCCCGTGTAGACGCTCGCCTCGCGCGCGGCGACCGGCATGTTCGAGGTGTTGGCGACGAGCACCGTGCGCTCCATGAGCGGCCGGCCCGAGTACGGGTCGGTGAGCTCGGGGAACTCCATGAGCACGTCGGTCATCTCGTTGCCGCGCTCGCCGCATCCGATGAAGACGACGATCTGCGCGTTGCTCCACTTCGCGACCTGGTGCTGGGTGACCGTCTTGCCCGCGCCGAACGGCCCGGGGATGCACGCCGTGCCGCCCTTGACGAGCGGGAAGAACGTGTCGATGACGCGCGTGCCGGTGACGAGCGGCTCGCCCGACGCGACCTTGCGCCCGTAGGGGCGCCCGACGCGGACGGGCCAGACCTGCCGCATGGTGAGGTCCTTCTCGGCACCGTCGGCGGTGCGCACGCGCGCGACCGGGTCGAGCACCGTGTACGTGCCGCCCTCGATCGACTCGAGCACGCCGGAGACTCCCGGCGGCACCATGATGCGGTGCTCGATGACGGGGTTCTCCTGCACCGTGCCGATGACGTCGCCGGGAGAGACCTTAGCCCCGGACTTGAGCGTCGGCACGAACTCCCAGCGCGACGTCGGGTCGAGGCCCGGCGCCGTGATGCCGCGCGTGAGGAACGCGCCGGCCTGCGCCCGCAGCACGTCGAGCGGACGCTGCACGCCGTCGTAGACCGACCCCAACAGCCCCGGTCCCAGCTCGACCGAGAGCGGCGCGCCGGTCGCGAGCACGGGGTGACCGGGGCCGAGGCCGTCGGTCTCCTCGTACACCTGGATCCACGCGCGGTCGCCCCGCATCTCGATGATCTCGCCCATGAGGCCGGCCTCGCCGACCCTGACCAGATCGAACATCCTCGCATGCGCGAGCCCGGACGCCACTACGAGCGGTCCGGCGACCTTGATGATCGTCCCTTGCTCCATCTAGCCTTCCTCCACTGAGAACGGGACCGACGTGCCGAGCGCGCGCTCCACGGCGCGCGCCAGCCTCGCCGCTCCCACCCCGCCGGCGCCGCCGGCGCCGGGGATGACGGTGACCGCGGGGACCGGACGGTCCGCGGCCTCGGCCACGAGGTCGTCGATCGCCTCGTAGACCGGTTCGGTGACGAATACGACGCCGTACGCGCCGCTCGCGAGCTCGTCCCAGAGCCCGCGCGCGTCCTCGGGCCTCTCGAGCGCGAACGCGGCGAACCCCAGCGGGCGGAATCCCGCCACGCTCACGGCGTCGCCGACGATGGCGATGCGGGTCGCGCTCACCGGAAGGACCTCCTCAGCCGCGCGCGCAGCACCGCGGGATCGACGGAGGCGAGCTTGCCCAGCAGCAGTGAGCGCAGCGCGAGCGCCTCGCCCTCTCGGGCGAGCACGTACGCGATGACGGGGGCGGGTCCGTAGGGCACGCGGCGCGCGTCCGCGAGCTCGCTCGCCGCGAGATCGTCGAGCACGACGTCGAGGCCGTCCTGGTCGGCGAGTTCCGCGGCCGTCGCGCCGGTCAGCGTCGGCCGGGCCGCGATGCGCGCCGCCAGGTCGCCCAGCGGAAGCCGGACGTCCGCGGCGAGCGCGGCGAGTCCGGGATCGCCTCCGGGGATGACGCGCTCGAGCGCCTCCGCGGGAGAGAGGCCGAACGAGCCGGCGCGCAGGAGCGCCTTCGCGTTCGCGAGGTCGATGCGCATGGTCGCGAGCCGAGCGAGGAACGGGACGCGCGAAGACAGCGCGGCCTCGGTGAGCGATGCGTACAGCGCCCGGTCGGCTAGCGTCTCGAGCCCGGCCGTCGTCGGAGGCGGGTCCGACGCGAGGACGCTCGCGGCGAACGGGCCGAGCCCAGCGGGCAGTTCGCCGAGGTCACCCGAGAGCGCCTCCAAAGCGACGCTGCCGAGCGGAGAGAGCAGCCCCTCCGGTTCGATGCCGAGAAGCCGGGCCTTGAGCACGGAGACGACGTTGCCGAAGTCGTGCGGCAGCCGGAAGAAGCTCACGACGGACTCGGGCAGATCGGACGCCTCAAGGAACTCCTTGTAGAGGTCGGCGAGCGAGGCCGCCAGCCCGCGCTCGACGTCGGCGGAGGTCTGCGCGCCTTCGAGGTACCGGCCGACGTGGGTCTCGGACAGCACCCGGCGCTGTTCCGCGAACGTCGGCGCGTCGAGCAGGCGCTCGAACGTCGGGCGACCGAGCAGGCGCGTCTCGAGCACGCGGACGCGTCCGACGGCGAAGCCGTAGCGGATGGGGTCGGACAGGGCGGCGCGCATGCCCATCGTCTCAGGCGCCTCCCCCGGTCTCGTCGAACAGGATCCGCGCCGCTGCCAGGAGCGACTCCTCGCGGGCGTCGGCCAAGGCGGCCTCGGGCGAGATCTCCGCGCGGACGCCGGCCGAGAGCACGACGACTCCGCGATCGGTGTCCGCCGCCGCAGCGTCGAGCGTCACTTCCGCGCCGGCCGCCGCGAACGCGGCGGGCAGCGCGGCGCGCACCTTCGCGCTCTCCGACGCGCCCACGCGCACCGACTCGCCGCCACGCGAGACGGCCGCCACCCTCGCGGCGATCCAAGCGGCGTACGCGGCGGCGTCGAGCGCTAGCACCCTCTCGCGGGCCGCGTCGAGGACGCTCTCGGCGAGCTCGCGCTTCGCGACCAGCGTCGCGTCTCGCGAGGCGAGCCGGGCGGCAGCGACCGTCCGGCCGGCGTCGCGCGCGGCGGCCGTCTCGGCCGCGCCCACGATCCGCGCTCGTTCGGCCTCCGCGGACGCGCGGGCGGTCGAGACCAGGGCTTCCGCCTCCGCACGGGCGCCATCGAGCACGGCGCCCGCCTCCGCGGCGGCGTCGGCGCCTATCCTGTCCAGGATGTCCTGCAGCGCCATGCCCTACGCCCCGAACGTCGCGCGCAGCGAGAGGAGCATGAGGATGGTGACGATGAGCGAGATGACCGCGTACGTCTCGACCAGCGCCGGGAAGATGAGCGCCTTGCCGGAGTCCTCGCCGCGCCGCGCCACGATCCCGGCGGCCGACGCGCCGGTGAGGCCCTGGTACACAGCGCTCACGCAGCATGCCCAGGCCACCGGCATGCACGCCAGGAAGACCTTGAATCCCTGCGGCGCCGTCAGCGTGGACGTCCCGCCGAGGATGTTGAAGAAGATGAGCACGAGCACTGCCGCGATGAAACCGTAGATGCCCTGCGTGCCCGGCATGGCGGCCAACGGAAGCAGCTTGCCGAACTTCTCGGAGTCCTCGGCGACGATGCCCGAGATGGTCGCGCTCGCTATCGCGATGCCCCAAGCCGAGCCGATGCCGCCGAGGATGGCGGCCAACCCTCCACCGAGCAACGCCCAATCGAGACCAGCGAGCCCTAGAAAAGTATCCTTCACGATCACGCTCCTCCTTCCTGACCCGCACCCGGGTTTAGGACCAACGACTTCGTCCGATATCGGAACGGTGAGAACGGCTTTCCTCCGCCCTCGTAGAACTTGCTGAAGAACTCGACGAACTGCAGGCGCGCCGGGTGCACGAACGCGCCGAGCAGGTTGATCACCACGTTGAACGTGTGGCCGACGAGCAGCAGCGCGACCCCCGCGACGATGCCCACGATGGTCGCGACGACCCCTCCCCGGATCGACCACAACATGCCGGTGAGGATATTGAAGACCATGCCGACGAGCATGCCCGAGAGCCCGAGTGCGGCGAGGCGGGTGTACGAGAGGATGTCGCCGATCAGCCCCGACATCCCGTAGACCTCGTAGAGACCGCCCAAGGTGCCGAGGAACGCGGCGCGCACCGCTCGCGAAACGAACATGCCGACCAGCGTCGCCGCGAGCAGCGGCCATCCGAGCGACACCGGCACGGGGAACGCAAGCGCGAGCACCCACGCCGTGAGCAGCGCCGTCCAAGCGACCCCGGCCGCGCGGTCCCACGTCGCCGCGCCCTCGACCCGCCACGGCGCCTCGAAGACGTGGCCCTTCGCGAGGATCATCCCGGCGAGCGTGATCACCACGACCGCGACCCGCCCGGTCGGGAGCAGGAACCCCACCGGGACCGCCGCGAAGAGCAGCAGCGTCGAGAGCTGGTCGAGCACCGCCGAGTTCCAGTCGCCGTGGCGTGCGGCGTCGTAGGCGGCGATCAGCACGCCGAAGACCACCTGTGTCACGCCGAGGGCGAGGGTGATGGCGAGGAAGATCAGGAGCTGGTTGAGCGGGTCGAGCACGATGAGCGCGCGCAAGAACCCGGGAAGCAGGTCTGCCGGCGCCGCGAAATACGACCCCGTCGGCACGCCGACGAGGATCGCGGCGACGCCGCCCATCATGAGCAGGTCCATGAAGCGCTTCACGCCCGGCGCGACGTCGAGACGCGTCTTGATGAGCCAGGCCCCGACCATGAGGGCGACCCCGTAGCCGACGTCGCCGATGCAGATGCCGAAGAAGAGGAAGAAGAACGGCGCGAGCAGGGGCGTGGGGTCGAGACCCCCGTAGCTGGGCCTTCCGTAGAGGTCGGTGAGCGTCTCGAAGGGACGCAGGAACCACGGATTCTCGAGCTCGACCGGCGGCCGCTCCTCATCCGTCGGTTCCCGCAGGTCGATCTCGACCTCCTCGGCCAGGGGCGCGAGCGCGCGCTCGAGTCGGGGACGGGCGGACTCCGGCACCCAGCCGGAGACCACGAACGTCCTCTCCGTCTCCGCGAACCGTTCGCGGATGGTGAGCGCCTCACGGGCCGTGGCGATCGCGTCGTCGAGCGCGACGACGTGGTCGAAGTTCTGGGCGGCCAACTCGCCGGCGCGCTTCGCCTGCGCCTCGCAGTCGTCCTCTATCGCCAGAAGCCTCGCCTCGGCCCGCGCGGACTCCTCGGCGGGATAGTCGGACAGTCCCGCGAATCCGACCTCGGCGAAGTCCGAGGACGACAGCGCCGCGCGCACGGCTTCGAGCGACTCGCGATGGACGAGGACGGCCCATGCGGAGCGCGAGCCCACCGGGCCGAGCTCCTCGACCGTGACCTCGTCCGCGATCTCTCGCAGTCCCTGGCGGATGCGCGCGCCATCGTGCGCCGGCACCGTACCGGTGATGAGGACCACGTGCTCGGTCCCGCGCCATTCGGCGATCTGCAGATGGAAGCCCACCCATGGGGCTAGGTCGGCGATCAGCCCGCGGAGGCGGGCGCGCTCGCGATCGAGCGAGGCCAACTTGTCGGAGATCGCCTCGCACCTTCGGTAGAGCCCCAAGAGACCCGTGTCCGGCTTCAGCCGCAGGAACTCCGCCTCGTCCATGTGGAACTTCTCGCTCACGAACGAGGAGAACGGCTGTTCCGACGACCGATACTTGGACAGGAACGTGCGCAAGAAGTGGACGTCGGCCGCGTACTCGTCGAGACGCCGCAGACGCTCGTCGCCGGGCGCCGACGTGACGGCCGGCAACTCCTCGGCGTCCTCGCCGTGCGTGACCGGCTCGGCGGTGACCTCGATGACGCCCGCGCGCTGGAGCCGCGCCACCACGTCGTCGAGACGCGCCCGGTGCGCGAAGATGGTGACTCGCATCATCGTCGCGACGGACATCGTCAGTCCGTCAGTCCGTGCACGACCGCGTCGAGTGCCGCGGGCACGCGGGTCTTCGCCGAGGCGAGCAGATCGGTCCGCTCGCGCTCGCCGGCGGAGACGATGTCCTCCGCCTGGGAAGCCGCCTCTCGCGCCGCCCGCTCGCGCAGGCCGGACGCCTCCGCGAGTGCCGACGCCCTCTCGCGCTCGATGAGGGCGGCCGCCTCAGCGCGAGCTTCCGCGACGATGCGGGCTGCATCCTCGCCGGCATCGCGGAGCAGGACCCTGCCTTCTTCCTCGGCGTGCAGGATGCTCTCTAGCTTCTCCATCCGGTCCCCCTTGCAGGTATCCGGCGGTCCCCCGGTCCGCTCGCACGACCGACCGCCGACGCCGATTGGCGTAGTATACTCGTTTTCGGTCTGTCCCCCCGCGCTTTCGCGCCTGTCTTCTTCGCGAGCCTATGCCCCCCACAGTCGAGACCCGCACGGCCCGCCACGCCTCACGCCGCCGTCGCACCCGGGCGGCCCTGGTCCTCACCCTTCTATCGATGGCTATCGTCATCGGCCTCGGCTCCTTGGCCTGGGCGCGCCGCAGCCGTGGCCCCACGCCCGACGCCGCGCCTCCCGTCTCGCGCGCCGCATCGCCGACACCCTCTCCCGCGTCGTCCACCGTCTCGCATCCGACGAGCGCTCCGGTGACGGCGCCGGTACCCGCCGTTGCGGCGACACTGACGGTCGCCGGGGTCGGAGACATGATCTTCGACCGCAACGTCGCCCTGCTCGTGCGCGACCGTGGGGGCGCGGCCCCGCTCGCGAGCGTCGCCGGGCTCCTCGCCCGCGCGGACGTGACGGCCGGCAACCTCGAGAGCCCGCTCTCGGTCCGCGGAGAGAGGTTCCCGGGCAAGGACGTCACCTTCCGCGGGGATCCCCGCGCGGTCGCGGGACTGCGCGCGGCCGGGTTCGACTTCATCTCGCTCGCGAACAACCACGTCCTCGACTACGGCGGCATCGCCCTGACGGACACCGTCTCGACGCTCGACGAGGCCGGGATCGCGCACGCCGGAGCAGGGGCCGACTCGGCCGCCGCACGGCGACCGGCTCTTGTGAGCCGCCGCGGCGCCAGAGTCGCCTACCTCGCCTTCAGCCACGTGCTGCCGCCGGGGTTCGTCGCCGACGCGGACAGCCCCGGGCTCGCGCCGGGACGGGGACGCCCCGGCGAGGTCGCCGCCGCCGTTCGGGCGGCGAAGCGGCGCGCCGACTACGTCGTCGTCTCCTTCCACTGGGGGGTCGAGTACAGTCCCGACGCGACGGCCGAACAGGTGCGGGACGCCCGCAGGGCCATCGACGCCGGGGCCGACCTCGTGCTCGCACACCACCCCCACGTCATCCAGGGCGTCGAGAGGTACCACGGCGGGCTGATCGCCTACTCTCTGGGCGACTTCGTCTTCGACCACTACTCCCGCGAGACCGGCGAGGCGTTCGTCCTCACCGCCGAGGTCGGTCCGAGCGGGGTCGGGTCGGTCGGGATCGTCCCGGTCTACCTCGACGGCCACGGCGCGCCGGCCGTCGTCACCGGCACCGCCGCGCAGAGGATCCTCGAGCGCCTTCGCCGGCTGAGCGCCGCGCGCGGGACCCGGATCGTCATCTCCGGCGACCGCGCCGAGGTCGCGCGATGAACGAGACCCCGCTCCCCCGCGTGCAGCCCCGCAAGGCCCGGCGTCCCGAGCCGTTCGTGATCGCCGCGTGCGTGGTGCTCGCGCTCGGCGGCGGCGCGCTCGTCCTCACCCGTCTTCCCTCGAAGCCACCGCGTCCGGCGCGAGCGGCACGAGCGGTAGTGAGCCGTGCTGCGACCGGCGCCGTGGTCGTCGAGACCATCGAGACGCCGACACCGCTGTTCGCGACGTACCGCAGCCTCCCCCTGCGCCTGCCCGTCCGCCCACAGGACGTCACGCGCATCGCATACCACCAGGCTTCGGGGAAGAACGTGTTCCCGATCACCTCGCTCCTGCCCGAAGCGGGAGCGCCGCGTGGCGCCCTCGCGACGGTGACGCCCGCGACGGACGCGGCGGAGGTCTACGGGGCTGAGCAGGACGACCCCGCGGTCCTCCGCGGTGACGTCCTCAGGCTCTGGCGGAGCGGCAGGCGCGGCTTCCCGGACACCGCGGCGGACGTGGGCGCGGACGCGGGCACCCCCGTCTACTCGCCCGTGAGCGGCAAGGTCCTCGCCGTCCACCCGTACAAGCTCTACGACCGCTGGCCCGACGTCGAGGTCCATATCCAGCCGGACGGCTGGCCGGAGGTGGACGTGGTGCTGATCCACATCACCGGCGTCAGAGTCCGGGCCGGGGAACGGGTCGATGCCGGGACGACACGGATAGCGGCAGTGCGGCTCCTCTCGAACCGGGTCCACCACCAGCTGGCGGGATACACCGACAACGGCGGCGACCACGTGCACGTGCAGCTGAACCGCATGCGGGTCCCCGGACGGATCGAGCGCATCGGCGGCTCGTAGCGCGACCCTACTCGGCGCCTTCGCCCGCTCGACGCAGGTAGCCGCGGAACCGGCGGTCGAAGTCGTATCGCAGCAGCCGCACCTTGCGGCCACAGCCGAGGCACGCCAACCCGATGTCCATCCCCACGCGCCAGACCTCCCACTCGTTCGCGCCGCACGGGTGGGCCTTCTTCAGCTTCACGACGTCGCCGGAGCGAACGGGCGTTATCGGGACGGGCATCCGTATCCTCCGCTTGAGGGAGCCGTTACTAGAGTATAGCCTGTGGGGACACGTCACCCGCCTTCGGCGCGCCGCGCCGGTGAGTCGACCGAGGAGGCATCCCCCATGCAGACACGCGCCATACTTTCGGTGCTCGGCGAGGACCGCGTCGGGATCGTCGCGGGCGTCTCGGCCGCGCTCGCCGAGACCGGCTCCAACATCGAGGACATCCGGCAGACGATCATCTCGGGGGTCTTCTCCATGACGATGCTCGTCACGGTGGACGAGGACCGCACCCCGTTCGACGGGGTCCAGGCGCGCCTCGCCGCCGTCGCGGGCGAGCTCGGCCTGCAGATAACGCTCCAGCGGGAGGACGTCTTCCGCTACATGCACCGCGTGTAGGGGGAGAGCATGCAGATCAGCCCGGAGGAGATCCGCGAGACGCTGCTGATGATCACACAGCAGCACCTCGACATCCGCACGGTGACGCTCGGCATCTCGCTGATGGACTGCGCGACCGACTCGCTGCCCGAGATGGCGCGGCGCGTCTACGACCGCCTCACCGCGCGTGCCGCGAGGCTCGTGCCGGTGGCCGAGGCCCTCGAGCGCGAGTACGGGATCCCCATCGTCAACAAGCGCATCTCCGTCACGCCCGCCGCGCATCTTGCGGCCGCTTGCCGCGAGGAGGACCTCACGCCTCTCGCCGAGGCGATGGACCGCGCCGCGAGCGAGGTCGGCGTCGACTTCATCGGCGGCTTCTCCGCGCTCGTGCACAAGGGCGTCGGCGACGGCGACCGCCGGCTCATCGACAGCATCCCGCGCGCTCTCGCGGCGACCCAGCGCGTCTGCTCGTCCGTGAACGTCGCCTCCACGCGCGCCGGGATCAACATGGACGCCGTCCTGCGCATGGCCGAGGTCGTGAAGGAGGCCGCCGCTCTCACCGCCGAGCGGGACGCGATCGGCTGCGCGAAGCTCGTCGTCTTCTGCAACATGGTCGAGGACAACCCGTTCATGGCGGGCGCCGTCCACGGCTCGGGCGAAGGGGACGCCGTCGTCAACGTGGGCATCTCGGGCCCCGGCGCGGTGCGCGCCGTCGTGCGCGCCCTTCCCGAGGACGCGGACCTCACCACGGTAGCCGAGGCGATCAAGGCCACGTCGTTCAAGATCACCCGCGCCGGCGAGCTCATCGCTCGCGAGGCGGCGAAGCGCCTCGGCGTCGCGATGGGCATCGTCGACCTCTCGCTCGCGCCGACCCCCGCGGAGGGCGACAGTGTCGCCGACATCATCGAAGCCATCGGCGTGAAGCGGTGCGGCGGCCCCGGCACGACCACCGCGCTCGCGCTCCTCAACGACGCCGTCAAGAAGGGCGGCGCGATGGGCACGAGCAGCATCGGGGGCCTCTCCGGCGCGTTCATCCCGGTCTCGGAGGACGCGGGGATGATCCGGGCGGTCGAGTCGGGCGCGCTGACCATCGAGAAGCTCGAAGCGATGACGAGCGTGTGCTCGGTCGGCCTCGACATGATCGCCGTGCCGGGCGACACCACGGTGGAGACCATCGCCGCCGTCATCTCGGACGTCTGCGCCATCGGCGTCATCAACCACAAGACGACCGCGGCCCGCCTGATCCCGGCGCCCGGCAAGAGCGTCGGCGACCGCGTCGAGTTCGGCGGCCTCCTCGGCGCCGCGCCGGTGATGGCCGTCAACGGCTGGGCGGGCAGCGTGCTCGCGCACCGCGGCGGACGCTTCCCGGCCCCCTTGGGCAGCCTCCGCAACTGAGGGCCAGGCCCATCTCCTTCCACACCGTCTGTCGCCGGAGCGTCCGCTCGTCGGCGTTCGCGGCATACATTGTGCCACCCGTCACGGTATCTTGCCGAACGGCGGAACAGCACCCGTATATACGGGTCGTGGCTCGCTTGATGCACTAGTGGGGTCCAGCACGCCAAAGAAAGCTTGCAGACGCACCCACCGGGTGCGTGCCCCACAAGGAGGGAACGGACATGAAGAGAGCCCTGCTGGTCGCCACGGTGGTCGCCGTCGCGATGTTCGGAATCGTCGCGTTCGCGATGGCAGCCAACCCGGAGAGCGTGGCGGTCACGGCGTTCGCCAACCCGAAGATCACGATGACCGTCTCCACCACCACGGTCGACTTCGGCAACGTCGACCCGGGAGTGGCCCAGGCGACGAAGAACGTCTCGCTCAACGTCGACTCGAACAAGGACTTCACCGTGACGAAGAACAAGACCGCCGACGCCGCGATGGGGCTCACCACCTCCCTCGGGCTCTCGACCGCCGGCACCAAGGGCGCGGGGAACGCGTTCACCGACACCTACGGCTTGACGCTCCCGTGGTCGGTCAGCGCGAGCAGCACGGCCAACACGACGATCGTCTACACCGCGGCGCAGAACTAGCCCGCGCAGTACCTACCTCTCCCCGGACGCCCGCTCCCGCTTCTCGGGGCGGGCGTCCGTGCGCGTGGAAGCCCGATGGCGGATACTTGTCCGCGAGGTCGCGATGGACTCGAGCATGGGAGGTGACCAGGTGGGCTGGAAGCCGGTTCTGGCGCTCGCCGCGCTTCTCGCGTTCGCCGCCGCAGTGCCGCCGGCCCAGGCCGGCGTGGTCTCCTCCGCGGCCACGGGTCAGCTCACCGTCTCCGTCACCCCCACCTCATGGGCGGTCGGCTCGCTCGACCCCGGCAAGAGCGCCACGGCCACCGTCCAACTCTCGGTCACGTACAACAACGCGTACACCATCACCCGGGATGTGATCGAGAGCTCTCCGGAGACGATGGGGCTGTCGGTCAGCGGTCCCGGCGTGGGCGCGAAGCCCAGGACCGGCCCGCCGACCCGCACGTACACGGACACCGTCGTGGTCGCGATGCCTTGGACGGCGACGCCCGGCTCGTCTCACGCCGGCTCGATCCGCTACACCGTCGTCCCCCAGTAGCGTCCTGGCGCTATCGCCCGCATCTCGCATCGTCCCGCCGAACGGTCGCCTCCGAGCGACCGCTCGTCGTTTCGTCGCGCTAGAATGACCGCTCCGCGCTAATCTCAGCCGTTCGTCTGCCGATAGGAGAGTGTGTAAGGATGAGCGGATAACCTGGTCTCGGGGAGGTGCGAGCGATGCGGAGGACGCGGGTCACGACGGTCGTGGTGCTCGCTCTCGCACTGGCGCTCGGCACCGTGCCGTCCGCCATCGCCTCTTCCGCCGGTTCGGTCTCCGTCTCCGCGACGATCCGCCCTAGCGCCGTCTTCCGCCTCACCGACACCGCCGTGCTCGTGCGGGCCAACGCCGGGTGGCACCTCACCCTGGAGACCCCGCAGGGCGCGCGCACCGTGGAGGGTGCGCCGACATCGGGAGAGTGGAAGAACATCCCGCTGCCGGCCGGTTCGACCGGCTTCGCGCTCGCGCTCGACTAGGAGATCCCCCCGCCCGCCTGCTCGGCCTTGCGCGCGCGCTTCTCCGCTTGCCTGGCGGCGGATCTCACCGCGCCGCGCCACGCCAGCCACAAGGCCAGCCCCCCGGCCACGACCGAGACGGCGACGGCAAGCCACAGCGGCACCACCCAGACCGTGCGCGTCTTCCTCACCTCGACGGGCAGCTCGCCGGGAGCGGCACCCTCCCGCGCGTACGACACGACCAGACGTACGGTGTATCGCCCGGGAGCGAGACCGCGAAGTCCCAGCTTCCCCGAGCGTTCGATGTTCGTCCCCGCGTACACGGGCGACGACTCCAGCACACCCCGCCGGACGCGCTCCACTTCGTTGCCGTCCCAGACCGTGAGGGAACCGTCGACCACGGTGTCGACGTTGCCCAGGTTGTACACGTCGAAGACGTAGGGAAGCCTGTCGCCTATCAGCAGGTTGCGCACCACGAACGGCCGCACTTCGATACGCTGCGCGACGACGCCCTCGACGCGGAAGCGGATCCGGGCGCCGAGACGGCCGGCGACGTTCGACGAGACACCGGGACTGTCCTTCGGCAGGTCGAACATCTCGAAGAAGAGGAGCACCTGATGGTCGCCGGGGGCCACGCCGGCGGGGACGGTGAACGAGAACTCCACCGGCACGCGCTGGCCGGGATCCAATTCCAGATAGGGTGTGTTGCCGATCGTCTTCGTCTGCTCGGGCACCTTGATCACGAGCCAGGACGCAGGCGAACGGAGGAACGTCTCCGGGTCGTTGCGGTCGGGAGCCACGTATCGCGGATTGCCCTTCGCGTCGACAGTCTGGTTCGCGGCATAGACGAGGACCTTTAGCGGCTCGTCTCCGTCGTTCGTCACCTCGAGCGTGCCCTCGCCCGACTGCCCCGACGCCACATGGAACTCGAACGTGCCCGTCGACAGGCCGACCGTGCGATCGGCGCGGGCGGACGGGGAGAGGGCCAGTAGGGAGAGCAGCGCCACGGTGGCCGCCGCCGCGAACCGTGCGCGGGCGGACCGGGCGGCGCGAGTCATCAGATGCCGACCGCCTCGCGGAACCCTCGCACCTGCCGCCGCGCGACCGGGATCTGGGTCTCGTCGCGATCGGCCACGACGACCGCATACCCGCCGTCGGCGCGCAGGATCTCCTTGATCCGGTTCAGGTTGATCATGTAGCTGCGGTGGATCCGGTTGAACGACTCCTTGGACAGCTTCTCCTCGAGCTCGCTCACCGTGAGATCGACCAGGTACTGGTTCTCGAACGTGTGGACGTACGTCGACTTGTTCTTCGCCGAGACGTAGACGACGTCGTCGATGGAGAGGAGCACCGTGCGGCCGCCTTTGCGCACGGCCAGCTTACGGAACTCGCCCTCGGCACCGCCGTCGCCCTCGACGGGACGCGGCCTGTTGCGCACGAGGCTCTTCACGCGCGCGGAGAGTTCGAGGATGTTGAACGGCTTGGTGACGTACTGCTGGACGCCCTGCTTGAACGCGAGGATCTTCGCGAGGTCCTGCGTCTTGGCGGTGAGCATGATGACCGGGAGGTGCGCCGTGTTCGGGTTGTTGCGGATCTCCATCAGGGTCATCCAACCATCGACCCTGGGCATCATGATGTCGAGGATGACGACGTCTATCGTCTCACGGCCGATGATGTCGAGCGCCTCGGCGCCGTCACCGGCGCCGTAGACCTTCATCCCGTCGGTCTCGAGACCGAGCCGAATCATCTCGACGATCGAGGTGTCGTCGTCGACGACCAGGACATTGACGGCCGTGTCCATCGGTCCCGCCCTTCCGTCTCCCCCAGTGAACCGCACGTCGCCCCGGAGTATACCGCACGTCACCCACAACTAACCACGCGGACCATGCTATGGCGCGTTGAGCCGGGCGTCTATCGCGCGCGCGGCCTTCTTGCCCGCCCCCATCGCGAGGATGACCGTCGCCGAACCGGTCACGATGTCGCCGCCCGCGAAGACGCCGGGGCGGCTGGTCTCGCCGTCCTCGCCCGCGATCACGTAACCTCGCCCGTCGAGTTCGAGACCGGGCGTCGCCCCGGTCAGCAGAGGGTTCGCGCGCGTTCCGATCGCCATGACCACCGTGTCGCATCCCAGGGTGAACTCGCTGCCGAGCACGCACATCGGCGCCCTGCGCCCGGACGCATCGGGCTCTCCGAGCTCCATGCGCGTCGCGGTGAGTCCGGTCACCCAGCCGTCGCGGCCGACCACCTCGACCGGAGAGCAGAGCGTCTCGAAGACCACGCCCTCCTGCTCGGCGTGATGCACCTCCTCGCGTCGCGCCGGCATCTCTTCGACGCTGCGCCGGTAGACGAGGGAGACCGCGTCCGCGCCGAGACGGAGAGCGGTCCGCGCGGAGTCCATGGCGACGTTGCCGCCGCCGACCACCGCCACGTGCCGGCCGCGCAGCACCGGGGTGTCGTGGTGCGGGAAGTCGTAGGCGCGCATGAGGTTCACCCTGGTGAGGAACTCGTTCGCTGAGTAGACACCGTTGAGGTTCTCGCCGGGGATGCCCATGAAGACCGGAAGGCCCGCCCCGTTGCCGAGAAAGACGGCGTCGAAGCCCGACTCCCCGAGAAGCTCGTCGACCGTCACCGTGGCGCCGACGACCGTGTCGAGCACGATCTCGACTCCGGAGATCCGCAGCGCCTCGATCTCCGCCGCGACGATCGCCTTCGGGAGCCTGAACTCGGGGATGCCGTAGACGAGCACGCCGCCCGCCGCGTGCAGGCCTTCGAAGACGGTGACGGCATGACCGAGACGGCGCAGTTCGCCGGCGCACGCGAGCCCGGCGGGGCCGGAGCCGACGACCGCGACACGGCGGCCGGTGTCCGCGCCGAGCACGGGGACGCACCGGTGCTCGAGGTCGCAGGCGAGGTCGAAGTCGCCGAGGAACCGCTCGAGGCGTCCGATGGCGACCGGCTCGCCCTTGCGGGCGAGCACGCATGCCGCCTCGCACTGCTCCTCCTGCGGGCAGACGCGGCCGCAGACCGCCGGCAGGGCGTTGCGTTCCTTGAGGACCGCGACGCCCCCCGCCGGGTCGTCGTCGAGGATCCTTGCGATGAACGACTTGATGTCGACCTGCACCGGACAGCCGGCGATACATGTCGGGTTCGCGCATTGGAGACACCGCTCCGCCTCCGCCAGGGCTGTCGCCGCGTCGTATCCGAGCGAGACCTCGTCGAAGTCGGCCGCACGCAGGAGCGGATCGCGCTCCGGCATCGGATTGCGCGGCTCCTTCGAGGCCCGGCGGCGACCCGGCCCCGTCACGTCGCCGGTCGGCACGCGCACTCCCGCTGGTAGTCGGCGTCCGCCTCGCGCTCGTCGTCGACGTAGACGCGCTGACGGCTCATGAGCTCCTCGAAGTCGACCTCGTGCCCGTCGAAGTCGGGCCCGTCCACGCAACCGAATCGCGTGACACCGCCGACCGTCACCCGGCAGGCGCCGCACATCCCGGTGCCGTCGACCATGATGGGGTTCAGGCTGACCGTGGTCGGCACCTCGTGTTCGCGGGTGGTCGCCGCGCAGAACTTCATCATCACCGCGGGGCCGATCGCCATGGCATGGTCGATGGTCCCCGCTTCGCACAGCTCCTTCAGCGGAGTGGTCACGAGCCCCTTCCGGCCGGCGCTGCCGTCGTCGGTGCAGACGACGAGGCCTTCAAGCGGCAGGGCACGGAACTCGTCCTCGAGTATGAGGAGGTCGGCGCTGCGCGCGCCGAGCACGACCGTCACGCGAGCGCCCGCGGCGCACATCGCCCGCGCAACGGGATAGGCGACCGCGGCGCCGACCCCGCCGCCGACGACGGCGACCCGGCCGAGCCCCCCGACGCTCGTCGGCGTTCCCAGCGGTCCGACTACGTCGGCGATCGAGTCACCGGTGTCGAGCGACGCGAGCTTGCGGGTGGTCTTGCCCACCACCATGAAGATGAAGCGGACCCACCCCTGCTCCACCGACCAGTCGGAGAACGTGAGCGGCACGCGTTCGCCCGTCTCGTCGATACGGAGCATGAGGAACTGGCCGGCGCGCACCTTGCGCGCGACGAGAGGGGCGGACACCCCCATCTCGAAGACCGCCTCCGAGAGACGGCGCTTGTGCACCACTTCGAACAACCCGGGCTCCCTGGAAGCGGTCCCCGCCTCAGTTTGGGCGACGTGTGAGCATGGTAGCATGGACCGGGGGCGACCCGCCCCAGGATGGAGGGGCCCGATAACCCATGCCGCGCGCGCCACGACCCCGCCGCTCCCGCGCCACGTTGCGGGTCGAGATGCTCTCCCTCACAGGCTTGGCGGCGGGAACGCTGATCGCGTTCAAGACGCTCGCTCAGGTCCGCGTCGGTCCCGGCTGGGACTCGTACGCCTTCCTGGTCAACGCCGCCGAGTTCGCCGGGAAGGGCGTCGGGTACACCGAGCTGCACCGCCCGCCGTTCCTCTCGTTCCTGGTCTCTCTCGTCTTCCGGTTCACCGCGCGCAACGCCGCGGTCGTCCAGTGGGCCGACGCGGCTCTCTCGCTCGCGGCGATCGTCGCGTTCTACCTGCTGCTGCTGCGCCGGTTCTCCGCGCCCAAGGCGGCGACAGGAGCTCTCGCCCTGCTCGCCTTCCCGCCGCTCTGGGACTACATCGGGACCGGCTACACGGACTTCGCGTCAGTCGGCCTGAGCATGTGGGCCCTGGTCTTCCTCACCAAAGCGACCGAGGAGGACAGCCGCTGGTACCTGGCGGCGGCGCCCGTCTTCGTCCTCGCGGTCCTCACTCGCTACACGGCCCTGCTCTTCGCGTTCCCCATGCTGTTGTGGCTCGTCTTCCGAGCGCGCCCGTTCCGCGACGCAGGCCGCATCGGTGGCGCGATCGCGCTCGCCATCGCGACGTACGTGCCGGCGGGGGTCTTCTACCACCGTCGCTTCGCCGACATGCTCTTCCCGTTCGCCGTGGCACTCGGAGCGGTCCAGGACACGTCGGCGGTCACACCGGTCACAGCGGCCGGCCTGCTCGGGACCGGCTTCGCGGCACAGGCCAAGTCGCTCGCAGCGCTGGTGCTCCCGTCACCGGTCTCGCCGTTGGCCTGGCTCATCGTGGTCGGGGCGGCCGCGGGCCTGATCTCGCGCGTCCTGCCGCCGAACCGGTCCCGGCTCCCGTGGAGCCGGATTCTCCTATCGGCTGCGGCGGTCGCCGGGCTCGGATACGGGCTGGTCAAGGGCGGGCTCTTCGCCGGCCAGTTCCTCATACCGATAGTCATCTACCTCGTGTGGAGATGGGTCGGCCCGCGTGACCTCGACGGCGCGGACCCGCGCACCCCGCGGGGAACCGCACTCGCCGGGGTCATGATCGCCTGGGCCCTCGCGTACGCGGACTTCCACGCCCTGGACCTCTTCCGGGTACCGCGCTACGTGATCATGGTCGCGCCGACGCTCGTCTTCCTGTGCCTGCTCGGCTGGGACTCCTGGTCCAAGACGCTCGGCGACCCGCGCGCGCGGACGGCGGGAGGCGCGCACCGATCGACTGCCGCCGTGTGGCTGTCCGCACCGCTCGTCGCGCTCGTACTCGCCTCCGTCGCGCTCAACGCCGCGCACACGTCGCGAACGCCGGACTACCTCGTCGCCGGGGCCAGATCGACGGCGCGATGGCTCGTGAAGCACGACCCCGGCGTCTCCTCCGAGACCGTCTACTCCGACCTCTGGCCGCTCACCAGCTGGTATCTCGGCTCGGCTGCTCGGCCCATGCCGTTCTTCACGAACCTCACGGCGTTCGACCACGAACTGGACAAGAACGCCGCGGCGTACTACGTGACGACCCGCTCCAAGCCGTTCAAGGGGTACGACGCCGTCGACGCGGCGCAAGGGGTCACCGTCCTCCGGCGTCGTCCCGGCGCCCGGCCCCGCCCCTTGCCGCGCGTCCTCTATCTCGGCCGATCGTGGCAGAACTACCTCGAGAGGCTCACCGGATACGGCATCTACCTCGATTTCGACGCGGGACAGTACGGCTGGGTCGGCACGGCCTACCTCGATGCGTTCACCCCCGAGCAGCTGGCACGATACCCCGTGGTCGCCGCGTACGGCGTCAGATGGCACGAGCGCGACCGCATCGAGGGCCTACTCGCGCGATACGTGCGCGACGGCGGCTCTTTGATCCTCGACGCATCGCGCAACATGGGCGACCCGCCTTTCGTCCTCTCCGACACCATCCTCTTCGGCACCCTCATCCGACGAGGCGGCGTCGAACCCGATGCGCCGCTCACCGTCGCGCCGTGGTTCGTCGAGCGCCATCCTGGACTCGGCCGGATCGCCGCCGCTCCTTTCGTCGACGAGGGAGGCGGCCGATGGTTCGGCGCTCTCTACGAACCCGTGCGCGTGACGACGCCCGTCCGCGTGCTCGCCCGGATCGCGGGCAAGCCGGCGATCCTGATGCAGCCCTTGGGGAAGGGGCGCATCTACTGGATCGGGTACAACCTGGTGTGGCACGCGCAGCTCACAGACAACCGTTCCGAGATGCGGCTCGTCCGCGCGATAGTGGAAGACGCGCTCTCTCGCGAGACGACGCCGTCGCCATGAGTGCTCCCACGCGACGCCGCATCGACAGAGGCTCGCTGCTCAAGGCCGCCGTGTCCGCGCTCGTCCTTCTCTACCTCCTGCGACTCGCCGACATCGGGCACATGCGCGAGGCCCTGCGCGAGGCCGACGCGCGCTTCCTCGCGCCCGCCGTCGCGCTCGTCGCCGCGAGCGTCGCGCTCAACGCCTGGCGGTGGCTCCTCGTCGTCAACCAGGACGGCGCCCGCCTCCGCTACCGTCAAGCGCTCGCGCTAACCGTCGTCGGGTCGGCGCTGAACACCTTCCTGCCAGCCTCGGGGGGCGACTTCGCCAAGTGCTACTACGGCTACCGATGGTACGGCGTGCGCGAGGAGCTCCTTGCGTCGAGCATGATCGACAAGGTCGCGGGCGCGCTCGCCCTCTTCCTCTTCGGCGCTCCCGCCGCATTGTCGCTGCACGTGCCCTACGCCGCGGCGCTCTTCGGCGCACTCGCCGTCGCCCTGTCGATCGTCTACACCGTGCCGCGCATCGTGCCCTGGCGGACGCTGGACCGCGTCACCACCGCGCTGTTCCGGGTCCATCTCGATCCCGAGCGCATGCTCGCAGGAGCCACGCTGTCGCCACGCAGGAGGACCGTGCTGCTGGGCATGGCGCTCGCCGGGTGGGTCATCGGCTTCGCCGACCTGTATTGCGTGTACCGCGTGTTCACCGAAGCCATCCCCTGGGCCTGGGTGATGGTCATCGGTCCGCTCACCAACCTTGCCTACCTCTTCCCGCTCACGCTCGCCGGCCTCGGCTCCGCCGAAGCGGTGATCGTCTGGTCGTTCGCGCGCTTCGGCGAGCCGGCCGCTGTGGCGCTGCTCTCGATCTTCCTGCTCCGCGTGATCGCCGCTCTACCCGCCGTCTTCGGTCTCGCGCTCTTGCTCTTCAAGCGGCCGGCCGATAGAGGAGACGAGGAGGTCCCGTGCGAGTCCTGATGCTCACCACCTCGTATCCCACACATCGAACGCCGACGCTCGGCGTCTTCATCCGCGACCACGCCGAGGCCCTCGCGGCGGCCGGGCACGACGTGACGGTCCTCGCGCCGCGCCTGTTCTCCGACGACCCTCTCCTCGAACGGGACGGGGACGTGACCGTGCGCCGCTTCCGTTTCTGGTCGGCGCAACACCTGCTGGGGGAGTACGAGAGGATCCCCGTGCTCCGGGTCGCCACACTGCTCGTCTCGGGTCTCGCCGCCGCCGTCTGGATCGGACGCCGCGAGAGGTGCGACGTCCTCCACGGGCACTGGGTGATACCGACCGGCCTCATCGCCCTGCTGGCAGGCCGGTACCTCCTCCGCCGGCCCGTCGTCGTCACCGCCCACAGGGCCGACATCGTCCTCGCGACCGAAGGCTCGCGCATCGCTCACTTCCTCACCGGCTTCACGCTCCGGCACGTCGACGCGACCATCGCGGTGAGCGAGGAGCTGGAGGAGATCATCGTCAGCGAGTTCTCGGCGCCCGCCGCGTCGGTGCACCGGTGGCCCGTCGGAGCCAACACCCGGATCTTCGTCCCCGGCGATCGCGTTCTCGCCCGCGAGCAAGAGGGACTCGCGGCGGACGTGCCGCTGGCGCTCTTCGTCGGAGACCTCACCGAGCGGAAGGGCATCCCCTTCCTCGTGGAAGCGATCCCGCAAGTCCTCGCCACCGTTCCGGACGCGCGATTCGTCCTGGCAGGGGGAGGACCGCTCACCGACTTCGTGCATGATCGCCTCGTGACCGAGATCGCGGCCGGGAGCGTGACCGTCCTCGGCGGGGTGCCGCACGAGAAGCTGCCGCGCTGGATGGACGCCGCCGACGTCCTCGTCCTGCCGAGCTGGAGCGAGGGTCTCCCCGTCTGCCTCATGGAAGCCGCCGCGGTCGGTCTGCCGGTCGTCACGACCCGCGTCGGGGGTTCCGCCGAGGTGGCGGCGCTGAACCCGAGGAGCAGCGTGGTGGATCCAGGAGACGTCTGCGACCTCGTCGACGCACTCGCGCGGGCGCTTGCGCATCCGCAGCCGGGCCGCCGCGAGCCCGACCTCGAGCCGGAGAGTCTCTTCGACCAGCGCGGCGTGATCGGCCGCATCGAGGCGCTCTACGAAGCGCTCGCCTCGCGGAAGACCGGCCGCTAGTCAGCGCCTGCCGACGGCGAGGAAGTACGCGGCGCCCTTCGCGCCGTCCTCGCTGAAGATCACGTCCTCGACTCGCAGGGGCGGCGGCCCGCCGACGAGCACGGCGCGCGCGAGACGCACGACCAGCCCATCGGGCCGCAGCCGCGTCGTCAGGGCCTTCAGCGGCCCGGGAAGCCGGCTCCGGATGCCGTCTACCCTGGCCTGGTAGCCCTCCGCGTCGGCGTCGGCGACGGACTCGCCGTACACCACGACATCGCCGAACCGGGCGCGAAGTGCGTCCCCCAACTCATCGTGTGAGAACTCGTGGGTGTGGAAGGGGTTCTCGGGATGCCCGGCCTCACGCATCCATGTGCCGTTCGGCGTGGTGAGCACGAGCGTCCCACCGGGGACCAGCACGCGACGCGCTTCGTCGAGGTAGGCTTCCTGCCGCTCGAGATGCTCCACGACCTCGACCGAGACGACCAGTTCGAAAACCGCGTCCTCGAACGGGAGCCGCGCGGCGTCCGCCACCTCGAAACGAACGTCCGGCGAAGCGAACGACCCGCGCGCGAAGCCGATCGCGTCTTCCGAGACGTCGACCCCGACCGTCGTCCCCCTCAGACGCTCGGCCAGAAGAGCCGTGCCGTATCCGGTACCGCATCCATCGTCGAGAACGCGGGCGCCCAAGGAGGCCTGCCGCGCCGCGAACTCGTATCGCGCAAGGTGACGCGTCCACCACAGCGACGGTCGCTCACCGGGCTTCGGAGGATGGGTGCGCTCCCCCGTGTCGGGCAGGTCGATCCCGCCGTGGCGGCTCACGGCGTGGCCGCCGTCCCGTTGTCGACTTCGGAACGCCGCAGGACGCAGTAGGCCGTGTCGCTCGCAAGCGGGACGCACGCCCGGTAATCGAGCGGGGCGAGGACGTGCTGGAGTCGAAGCGGGACCAGGCGCCCGAGGCCGGGAACGCGTCCGGACGGCAGCGTATGGTGCATCGTGCCCGCCTCGACGACTTCGAGCCCCGCGGCTCGAGCCGCTTCGGTCACTTCGCGCAACCTGAAGCGCGTCGTGGGCACGCGGCTGAAGTACGTGTCGGAGAGGTGCAGGTGGAATGCCCCCGCGACAGCATGGCCGATGGCGGCCTCCACCGCGCGGAGGCTGCCCCTCAGGGGAATGCCGCCGAGGAACACTCGACCTCCCCCACACAGCACGCGCCGGACCTCGGCCAGGAAGACGACGACCTCGGGCAGCGTGAGGTAGTGCAGCATCTCGATGCTCACGACCCGGTCGACGCTCCCATCCGCTATCGGCAAGGCCGCGGCCTCGGCCTGCGCCAACACGACGCCGGCATCGCCGATGTTCGCTCGGGCGCGGCGCAGCATGCTCGCCGACAGGTCGACGCCGATCGCCTCGCAGACACGATGCGCGAGGCGACCCAGGAACAGACCGTTGCCGCATCCGATGTCGAGCAGCACGTCGCCGGGACCGGGCTCGAGCAGACGCTCGACCGCCGCCACATCGATCTCGAAGAGCCGCTCGTGCCATCTCGAGGAGAAGCCGCGCAGCACCTGCTCGTCGCCGATGTGCTCGGCTCTTTCGTCGAACCAGGCCTCGACCTCGTCCACCCCGGCCGCTCCGCCGGTGCCGGTGCGCAACCGCCAGATCCCGTCCGTCGACACGAAACGTCTCCCGCACGACGGACAGGTCGCCGTATCGGACGCGTGATCTAGCGGCGAGTGGTCGACCGGACACGCCAGGCGTGTCTCGGCGCTCATCCGCAAATCACCTCGGTGCTCGACCCCGGCGGCAAGACCGGCAGGACCGCGAGAACGCGACCCGCACGCCGCACCAGAGGAAGGCCGACGCCACCGACCGCCACGCTCTCGGGCGCGGCGTCGTCGGGCCACGCCAGGGTCACCCCATCGATCCCGGTCGCTCCCCGGTTGACGACGCGCACCGGACCTCCGTTCCGCGCGGGCACGGCGAGCACCTCCTCCCGGGCGATCCACCACGAGGCGACCTCTCCCATCGGGACGCGCCACACGTCCTCACCTGACGTCTCCAGGATCACGCGGCGCAGAAGGCGCATCCGGGTCTCCAGGTCGTCCCGGCCGTAGACTCCCGCATGTACCAGCATGACCCCGAGCGAAGCCGTATCGCGGACCCACCCGATCTTGCGCGCGAAGACGTCCTCGGCTTCGCCGACCGACAGTCCGGCGAAGACAGGCTCCATGTCCTGTGGGCCACAGACCGGAAGCTCGAGGATCCCGTGCCTGCCGACGAGCCCGAAGGGGTGGAAGGGCAGGAGGTAGCCGACGCCCGTACCGTGCCAGCCCGCCTTGAGGGAGGTATCGGCGTCCACCGTGGACGACCCGTATGCGAGCCCCGCCTCCTCGAGCGCGGCGGGCAGGTCGGGCGTGCGCATGAGCCACGGCGCCCGGAAACCGCGCACGGGCGCACCGACGGTCGAGCGCAACCGATCCACGGAGACCCGCACCTCCACGGCCCGCTGGTCGGGTGCGATACCGAAGAACGACGCGTCGTGGCGCAGGCCATGAGAGACGATCTCGTGTCCGTCCCCCGCAGCGCGGCGCAGCGTCTCGCGCGGGAGCGGGAATCCAGGATCCGCCACGACGTCGACAGACGAGCGCACCCCCGCGGCGCGCAACTCGTCGAGGAGTCGGGGCAGGCCCTTCTCGAAAGCGAACCTGCGTGGCTCGATGTCGTGTGTGAGACACACGGCGGAACCCGCCGCCGACGGCCATCTCCAGACCCGGGGCACCGTTCCCGAGACTGAATCCAAGGCCTCGACGACGAGACTCTGCAGGGAGAAACCGGACGGCTCGATGGGAGACTTGGTCGAGAACCTCGCGCTCGCCTCGACGTCACGCCGCAAGGACCGCAGGAGTCTCGAGTACGCGAGCAGCCTCAACCGCCACGGCGCATGGCGGTACGCAGCCGCGAGGAACCCGGGCAACGGGATCGCCCCGGAATCTCGCTGCGCGTACGCCTCGGAGAGCAGGTCCGCCATGGACCGCCCCGCGTCGAAGGCGACCACCACCGTGCTGCCGGATCGGATCGATGCGGGCAGCACCGCACCCTCTGTCTCGAAGACCGCGAGCACCTCCGCGTCCCGCCGCGGCTCGCACACGGCTATCCCGCGGATCGGCACCCTGGCTGGATCGAGTCCGTACTCCCGCAACGTCGCCCCCGCACGCGAACGGTCCGCCCAGCGGATCTCCGCGAAGTCCGCGGAAAGACGGCCGGTGACGTCGCAGACCCCGCGATCGGAGGCGAGCTGCGCCAACCGGCCGCCTTCGTCGAGGACGACGACGAGCGCGGACGCCTCGGCGGCGACCGCGGCGTCCGCCGTCAGGAGTACCGCTGCGTCCTTCATCGCGACGCGCGGCGCGGATCCGCCGACGTCTCCGTCGACAGCGACAGCGAACCCTTCGGCTTGCAGGACCGTCAGGAGCCCGGCGAGCGACCCGGGCGAGGCGACTACCGTGACCTGCGGCGCCATGTCAGTCCGCCCGTCTCGCGATGGGCGCACCTGCGAGCCGCGTCAGCCACAGCGGAAGACAGCTCCAAGCCCTGCGCGCGAACCGGAACCCGGGAGCGTTGCTGTCGCGCTCGGGAAGGGGCCGCCCGGCCAGGACGCGCCGGTAGCTCGGAAGGTCGACCTCTTGCCCGCCCCATTTCGCCTTGAACGCCCGAAGACCGGTCTGGTATGGCGAGCTGGCCCCGAAGTCGAACACGGCGAGCCCCTCCTCGACCGCGGCTTCCAGGCATCGCCACACGAGCAGGTCGCCGATGTGCATCTTGGAGAAGCGCTCATCGGCCGCGACGTAGCCGTACACCGCCCTGCCGCCCGAGACGAGGACGATCACCCCACCGACCGCCTGCCCGTCCACGCGAGCCAGCACCAGCCGCGCGAGACCGGCGGGGACGAGGGCCGACCTCATCGCTTCGAAGAACTCGAGCGGGTAGGGGGGCACTCCGAGTCTCCTCCTCGTCCGGAGGAAGACGCCGTAGAACGCACGCATCGCGGACGCGTCCGTCTCCCAACCGGTCTCGACGCCGTACCGTTCGGCCTTTCGCACCGAAGCGCGTTCGTCCGAGTCTAGCCCCGCCCACAGACTCCCGGCGTCACGGCCCGCAAGGTCGATGGCCGACGTCGAATAGTGGCGACGCTCCTCGAATCCGGCGACCACCGCGGGGGGCAACCCTCCGACCGAACGCAGTTCGACGTGGCGCGCTCCTGCGCGCTCCCCGAGCGACACCGCGGCCTCGACGAGTCCCCTAGCACTCGCTTCGTCCGCGGCGAGCGGGCCGCCCCTGTCCCGCGCGGGCACGGAGACGAGCTTCCGCGCACGGCGCGGGCCAGTCTCGTACAGGGGAAGCACGCCGCTCACGGCGTCGCCGTCGAGGGCGAGAAGATGGCGCGGGATCTGCCCGAGAACGGCCGCCGGACGCTCCCACTCCAGGTGGTGGTACGGGCCGGCGCCGGCGGTCCGCTCCACGAACGTCCGCCAAGCGTCCTCGTACTCGGGAGTCAGCTCGACGAATGCCTTCATCCCGCTAACCGTCGCCGCCGGCGCGTCCGCCGCGCCGAAGCGCGAGGACGTCCCGCTGGATGCGAAGAAGCTCTCGCTGGACCTGGATCGTCTGCGTCGCGAGGACCGCGAACCCGAGCGCGCTCTGTCCGCCGAGGAAGAGCACGACGGCGACCGTCACGAGCGGCCTCTCGGGATTCAGGCCCCCCGTGAGGAAGACGTGGATCAAGTAGACCCCGATGGAGACCCCGGCGAGCACGAGCGCGAGCCCGAGCCACGCGAAGAGCATCGCCGGGCGGGCGAGGACGGTGAAGAGAAGATGGCTCGCGACCGTCGCCCCCATCCTGTGGTGCGAGGATCCGCGCGTGCGCGCCGTCAGCGTCGCCGGGACCTCGGCCGAGCGAAACCCAAGGGAGAGCGCCTTGGACAACACCTCGAGGTGGATATCCTTGTCGTCCGACTCCAGATCCAGCGCCTGCAGCACCTCGATGCGGTACGCGCGCAGGATGCCGGTACTCGTGTAGATCGGCTCGGAGAACGCATTGCGCAGCACCCGGTTGCCGAGACGCGAGACGGCCAGGCGGAAGCGAGGGACTCCGATCCAGCCCCCGCCCGGCATGTACGGGGAGCCGAGGACGAAGTCGATACCGGGGTGCTCGAGCAGGTGGTCCACGAGCGCGACCACATGGTCGGGCGAGTACGAGAGGTCCGCGTCGAGCGTGGCTACGAACCGGCCGCACGCGAGCGCGAATCCCTGGCGCAGGGCGTAGCCGCGACCTCGATTCACCGGGTAGATGACGGGTCGCACGCGAGAGTCCTGCACGGAGAGCGTCTCCAAGACGGCGGGTGTCGCGTCGTGGCTGCCGTCGCTCACCGGGATGAGCTCGTACTCCCACCCGCGACGCCCGAGCGTCTCGCCGACCTCAGCGAGCGTCCGGGCCGCTCCCGCCGCCTCGTCATACATCGGAATGACCACCGAAACGAGGACGCCCATTGGAGTATCATAACTCACCCCACTCCCCTCGTCGGCAGGAGTGCTACTCTTCCGTGTCGAACATACCTTCGAGGAGACCCCGATGAGCCCACACATGCGCAAGACCGGACCCCGTCCGCGGATCGCTGCGCCCCTGATCCTCGTCCTGGTCTCGACCGCCCTTCTCGCCACCGGGTGCTCGCGCCTCGGACTAGGACGGGCCCCGGCGACGACCGTCAGCCGCTCCACGCTCGGGACCGTCGTGACCATCACCGTATACGGCAGGGACAGGGCGGCGGTGAGCGCAGTCGTCGACCGCGCCTTCCGCGCGATCGACGTGCTCGACCGAGAGCTCGATCCGTACACCGCGAGCTCGATGATCTCTCGCTTCAACGCCGACCCCTACGCTTGGCAGCGGCTCCCGGCCGGTGCCGTCACGGTCTTCGACGAGATGGACCGTCTCGGCGTTGGCGGGGCCTTCGTGCCGACGCTGTGGGGCGCAACGCGACTCTACGACTTCGGCGGTACCGGAAGCGTGCCGGACCCCGGCGAGCTGCGGCGCGTCGTGGCGGCCTCCGGGATGTTCGAGCGTCGCGGCGCATCTGCACGCTTCCGTGGCGCTCCAGACTCCGAGAGCACATCCGCGTCTCTGCCCGGGATCGACCTCGGCGGCGCCGTGAAGGGCCTCGCGATCGAGCGGGCGGGCGAGATCATCGGGACGGCTCCCTCGATCGACGGCGCGCTGCTCTCGGCGGGGAGCACCGTCCTCGCTGTCGGGCGGAAACCCGGGGGCGCCTGGCGTATCGGCATCGAGGATCCGCGCGAACCGGCGAGGATCGTCGCGGTGGTGAAAGGTACGACGACGCTCGGTTCGGTGTCGACGTCCGGCGACTACCAGCTGGGATTCGTGCGCGACGGTGTGCGGTACCACCACATCCTCGATCCTCGCACGGGGAAGCCGGTGCGGGGACTACGCTCGCTGACCGTGGCGGGAGCGATGTCTGCGCTGGATTCGGACATCCTCTCCACGGCGCTCTTCGTCATGGGTGTCGAGAAGGCCCACGCCTATGCACGCGACCATGGGCTGGCGCTCTACACGGTCGACGACGAGGGGCATGCCCGGATCACACCGGCCCCGCCCGACGAGCGCTTCGTGCTCGAGACCGTCGCCGAACCGCGCTCGCGCTGACGCTACCGGATGTAGCTCTTCACCAAGTCGTAGACCAGCGGCATCTGGGCGAGTTCGCCGTTGTAGGCCTTCACGGCCCAGAGGACGGCGATCACGAACCAGGCGAGGGATACGATCGTGGTGCCGATCAGCGGCACGACCACCGCGACGGTCGACAGGACCGCCATCCCAAAGCTGAACCCGAGCGCCTGCACGGCGTGGAACTTGACGTAGTGCTCCGCCTTGTAGGGCTCGATGAGGACCGCGACGAGCGCGACGGGCCACACGACGTAGCCCAGAGCGGCAAGCAGCTTGCTAGTGTCTGACGCAGGACCCGACTGATCCTGCGAGAAGACCGGAGCCTCGTTCTCTGCCATGGACCCACCTCTCTCGTGTCATGCGGCCGCCGGACCGCCGGACCCCATGGATTGCATCTTCCCCGTTCGCGGCGGTAGAATCCAGGGCGACCGGCGCCTTCCGGCGGAAGAACACGTCGTAGCAGCCAGCTCGACCGGAGGAACCGCAGCAATGCTTCGCAGCCGCGCCATCATGATCCTCGTCGCCGCATCCCTCGCGGCGCTCGTCCTCTCGCCGCCCGCGTCCGCCGTGACGCGCGCCGATCTCGATGCCGCACGTCGTCGCGCCGAAGCCGCGCGTCTCGCGGCCCGGGAAGCCGAGGCGCGAGCCGATCGCCTGCTCGCCGAGACGCGCGCCCTCGAGACTCAGATCGCGGGCATCCAGAGCCAGGTCGCCGCTCTCGAGTCACAGATCGCGAGCGTCTCGGTCCGCCGCGCCAGACTCGAAGCGGAACTCGCGCATCTGCGCGCGGACGTCGCGGAACGCGAGGACGAGATCGCCCGCACGCAATCCGCGTACGAGGCCCAGCAAGAGGTGCTCGCTCAGCGCATCCGCAACTCCTACAAGCAGGGCGATCTCTTCTATCTGGAGCTACTGCTCGGCAGCGCCGACATCGGCGACCTCATAGCGCGCACGTCGCTGGTGGAGCGCGTCGTCGAGCGCGACCGCCAGATCGCCGACGACCTCGCCGACACGCGCGTCTCCCTAGAGAACGCCAAGATCGCGCTCGAACGCGACCTCGAAGCCGTGGCGACGAAACGCGCGGAGTCCAACGTCGAGGAGCGCGCACTCCGCGGCCTCGATGCCGCTCACCGCGGCCGCCTGGCCCAGGAACAGGCCGCCAAGGACGAGAAGGCGCGCCTGGTCACGGAGAACCGGGCGAACGCCGCGCGCCTGCGCGCGCAGGCCGAGGCCGAGGACCGCGAGAGCGAGCGCATCGCCGCCGAACTGGCGAACACCTCACACGGTGGAGGCCACTACAACGGCGTGATGGCCTGGCCGGTCCCCTCCAGCGAACGCATCACCTCGCCGTTCGGCTACCGGATCCACCCTATCCTCAACGTCAGGCGCCTGCACACGGGGATCGACATCGGGGCCGCAGAAGGCAGCGCTATCGTGGCGGCGGGTGGCGGAGCGGTGATCTCCGCGGGATACCGCGGCGGCTACGGCAACACGGTGATGATCGACCACGGTGACGGCGTGGTGACCCTCTACGCGCACCAGAGGGCGATCGCCGTCTCGGTCGGCTCGCGGGTCACGCGCGGGCAGCGCATCGGAGCCGTGGGCACGACCGGCCTCTCCACCGGCCCGCACCTTCACTTCGAGGTGCGTGTCAACGGCGCGCCAGTCAATCCGATGGGCTACCTGGACTGACGAGAACGACCCAGAACGCCCAGGCTAACCCGCGTTGTATTCCGCCATCGCACTGTCGACACCGTGCTCGAGCACGTGCACGACCGCCTGCGCCGCCTCCGGCAGCACCGCGGCGAGCCTGTCCGCCGCCTCTCGGCGCAGCGGTTCGAGGACGTAGTCCGCGGGGTCCATCCGTCCAGGCGGCCTTCCGACCCCCACGCGGACCCTCGCCCAGTCTCCGCTGCCGAGGGTCTCGACCAGCGAGCGCAGTCCGTTGTGACCACCGTGGCCGCCCGCCCACTTAACGCGCACGCATCCCTCCGGCAGATCGATGTCGTCGTGGACGACGACGAGGTCGGAGAGCGAGGCCTCGTAGGACCTCATCAGCCGAGCGACGGACTTGCCTGAGACGTTCATGAACGTCTGAGGCTTCGCGAGCACCAGGTCCTCGTCCCCTATCCGCACGAGAGCCGCCTTCGCTCCGGCGAGGTCCTTCCAGTACGCCGCGCGAAGGTTCTCGGCGAGAAGGTCCACGACCATGAACCCGGCGTTGTGCCGGGTCTCGACGTACTCGGGACCGGGGTTGCCCAGACCGACGACTAGTCGGGCCATTCTCTCGATCAGGCCTCTTCCTCGCCGGAACCGATGACCTCGGGCTCCGGTGCCTCCTCGCCGACGACCTCTTCCTCTTCGAGCGCGAGGCTCGGCGCGGCGACCGAGCACACGATGGCGTCGAGTTCGTCGAGGACGGTGACACCCGCCGGGACCGATATGTCCGAGACGTGGAGGTTGTCGCCGACCTCGAGGGCCGACACGTCCGCTTCGAGGCTCTCGGGGAGGTCGCTCGGCAGCGCCGCGATATGCAGCTCGCGCAGCGTGTGCATCAGGACGCCACCGGTACGCTCGCCGACAGCCTGCCCCACGAAGTGGATCGAGACGGAGGTGTGCAGCTCGGCCTTCATGTCCACGGCCTGAAAGTCGACGTGCTCGATGGAGCCGCGCACGGGATCGAGCCGGATCTCCTTGACGATGACGTTGACCGGCTCGCGCCCCTCGACGTGGAGCATGACGAGCGTCGAGGTGATGCCTCCATGCTGGTACATCTTGTCGAAGTCGCGCTTGTCGAGAGAGAGCGGCGTCGACGCAAGGCCCTGTCCGTACAGGACAGCGGGAAGCTTGCCTTCGGCGACAAGACGCCTGCTGGTCTTGCCCACGAGCTCACGGGGCTGCGCGGTGATGTCCATGCCTTCTGCCACGGGGATCCCTCCTCACGCGGGCGACGAAGCCCGCTCGGTCACAACTGGAAATCGGGGTCGAACAACTCGGAGACGCTCTCGTCCGCGAACACGTTCTGTATCGCGTGAGCGAACAACGGCGCCACGCTCAGCACTCGGATCTTGTCGTGCAGCCGCGCCTCCGGAACGGGGAGCGTGTTCGTGACGACGATCTCGACGATGTCCGAGCCTTCGATCCGCTCGTACGCGGGAGGCGAGAAGAGCCCGTGCGTCGCGCAGACGTAGACGTCCTTGGCGCCCTGCTTCGCGAGGACCTTCGCGCCCTCGATGACGGACCCCGCCGTGTCGATCATGTCGTCGATCATGATGCACGTCCGGCCCTCGACCTCACCGATCACGTGCGTGATCTCCGCCACGTTGTGCTCCGGACGACCCTTGTGAAGGATGGCGAGGCCCCCGCCGAGCATGTCGGCGAACTTCTTGGCGACCTTCACGCGTCCGACATCCGGCGACACGACCGTGACATCCTCGAGTTCGTGGCTGTCGAAGTAGTCGGCGAGGATCGGCAGAGCGGTGAGGTGGTTCACGGGGAGATTGAAGAAGCCCTGGATCTGGCCCTGGTGAAGGTCCATGGTGATGACGCGGTCGGTGCCCGCCGTCGTGAGCAGGTCCGCGACGAGTTTCGCGGTGATGGGCTCGCGAGCCGCCGTCTTCTTGTCCTGGCGCGCGTAAGCGTAGTGGCTGATCACGGCCGTGATGGACCTCGCGCTCGCCCGCTTCGCGGCGTCGATCATGATGAGGATCTCCATGATGCTCGCGTTGACCTGTCCGCACATCGACTGGACGATGAAGACGTCGGCGCCGCGCACGCTCTCGAGGTAGCGGACGTAGATCTCGCCGTTGGCGAAGCGCTTGATCTTGATGTTGCCCAGTTCGACGCCGAGATGGCTCGCGATACCCTCCGCGAGCTCGGGGTTGTGCGAGCCCGCGAAGACCAGCATCCGCTTGCCGGCTTGACTCATCACTGCGCGCTCTCCTCGCTGTCGTCCCCTCGGCCGGCCCGCTTCGCGGCCCACCCCTGTACCGTGCGCTGTTCGCTCCGTTCCACCGCGAGGGACCCCGGCGGCACGTCTCGCGTGATCGCGCTGCCTGCGGCCGTTGTCGCTCCCTCGCCCACGGTCACCGGCGCCACGAGCATCGTGTCGGAGCCGATGAAGGCGCCGTCGCCGATGACCGTGGGGTGCTTCTCGCGTCCGTCGTAGTTGCACGTGATCGTGCCGGCTCCGACGTTCACGTCCGCGCCGATGGTCGCATCTCCAATATAGGACAAGTGAGGCACCTTGGAGCCTTCACCGACGGTGGAGTTCTTGATCTCCACACATGCGCCGGCCTTCGCGCCGTCGGCAAGGACGGTGCCTTGCCGCAGGTAAGCCACGGGACCCACGCTCGCACCGGCACCGACCCGGGCACCTACCAGCACGGACGAGTCCACGACAGCGCCGGGCCCTACATGAGCGTCGGTCAGGCGCGCGTTCGGCCCGATCGTCGCCGCGTCACCGACCACGGTGGATCCCATCAGGAACGACATGGGCTCGATGACGACGTCGCGCCCGATACGCACCGATGGCGCGATCCACACCAGGTCGGGAGCGGTCATCGTGACGCCGGCGAGCATGTGCGACTCGTTGACCCAGCGCTGGAGCGTCCGCGCCGCATCGGCGAGCTGGACACGGCTATTGACGCCCATCGCCTCGAGGGGCTCGTCGGTCTCGACGGCGATCACCTTCATGCCCTCAGAGCGGAACAGGGCGATCATGTCGGTCAAGTACAGCTCCCCTTGCGCGTTGTCGTCCGAGATCCGATGCAGGTGCGCGAAGAGAGCGGCTGCGTCGAAGCAGTACGTTCCCGTGCTGACCTCGCCTATCGCTTCCTGACCCGGCGCGAGGTCCTTCTGCTCGACGATCGCCTCGAGGTCCCCCCCGTCGTCGCGGACGATGCGGCCGTATCCGGCGGTGTTCTCCGGTCGCGAGGTGAGCACGACAGCAGCGGCCGATGTCGAGCGCTGGGTCTCGACGAGCCGACCGATCGTCTGAGGTCGCATCAGCGGCGTGTCGCCGGACAGCACGACGAGCGGCCCGTCCAACCCGGCGAGGGAGTCCTCGGCACACATCACGGCGTGCCCCGTGCCCAACTGCCGGTCCTGGCGGACGAAGCGTCCTCCTGGTAGCAGCGATTCGACGATCTCGGCCCCGTGTCCGGTGACGACGATGATGGGGTCGCATCCGGCTTGTCGAGCGCCATCGACGGCGAGCTCGATGAGCGGGACTCCGAGGATGCGGTGCGCGACCTTCGGGAGGTCCGATCGCATGCGGGTCCCCTCGCCGGCCGCGAGTATGAGTGCTGCCGCGCCCAACTGCGCTCCTATGCGGTAGGAGGACTGCCGCCTCCGGGGGCCGACCTGGCTGGGGCGGTAGGATTCGAACCTACGGATGGAGGATCCAAAGTCCTCTGCCTTGCCGCTTGGCTACGCCCCATCGACACGCGTCGCGACCGGCACGAACGCCGACCGTGACCGCGCGAAGTATAGCATACGGAAAGCGCGCCGCCCTCTCGGTCGGAGCGTCACGGCGAAGCTGGACGGGAGCCGGACTTCAGGACGGAGCGGGAGCCGCGTCCGCGGCGGCACTGAACGCCTCGACTCCGCCGTCCGCCTCGAACTGCGAGAGCACCGCCTGTTGGATCGCGGCGCGCGCGTCCGTGTTGATCGGATGGCACACGTCGCGGAACTCGCCGCTCGGCAGCTTGCGCGAGGGCATCGCGACGAAGAGCCCCTTGTCTCCGTTCACCACCCGCAGGTCGTGTATCACGAACTCGTCATCAATGACGATGCTCGCGATCGCGCAGACCTTGTTCATGGCGACGGGGCGCAGCGTGACCTTCGTGATGTCCATGGATCCCCCCGAAGAACAGAGCTCCGGCGCGCCCGGCGAACGCGTCGATCCTCTCCGCTCATCATCATCTTTCGACGCCCGCGGGTCAAACACCTTCCCCCGCAGCGTAAGACATCGCTAGACGAACCGATCGGCGGCGGTGCCCAGCATCCTTTCGGCGAGCACGACGTCGGCCGGCTTGTCGACATCCATGCCGAGCGCCGCCCGGTGCGTCACGATCGCGGCGCCGGTGCCTCCGAGCAGCTGACCGAGCTTCTTCTCGACCATCGCCGGGTCGAGACGACCCGTTGCGAGCTTGAAGAAGAACCGGACGCCGAGCACCTTCGCCATGGCGGCGGGGCTCTTGCGCGTGTCGAACATCCGCTGGCCGATCCCGCGGATCGCCGGGACGAGAGACGGGTTGACGAGCATCATGTTCCCGCCGGTGACCCTGCCCGTCGACAGCTTGACGAATGTGCGCTCGCCGCCCGGGAAGGCGGCGACCATGTCCTGCTCGGGGATGAGCGGATATGTGAAGTCCGCCCCGGTCGCAAGAGAGGCTCGCACGAAGTCGTCGACGTCTTCCCCCCGCAGGAGCGGAAGATCCCCGGTCACGACCAACACCGGCCGGTCCACGCGGAACGCGACGATGCCCGCGACGACGTTGTCCATGAAGGAGCGGTCGGAGACAACGACCTTGTCGACCTTGTCCGCCCAGCCGCCGAGGTCCTCCGCGGTGGGAACGACGACCGCGAGACCCTCCACCATCTCCGCTTCACGCATGGCGTCGACGACCCATTCGACCATCGGTCGACCGGCGACATTGACGAGTCCCTTGAAGCGGCATCCAGGGTCGATGACCGCGCCGTCGCCACCGGCGAGCACGATCGCGTCGACCCTCACTCGCCGCCCCCGTCCCCGTCACCGGTCACGACGGCACCGAGGGGGCTCGTACGAGTGACCCACGCTCTCCACCCGCGCACGGTGGCCCGATCGGCCACGGCTTTGGCGGCATCCTCGCTCTCGGCGATAGCGAAGACGCAGCTTCCCGACCCCGCCATCGCCGCCCCCAGAACGCCCGGCGAGCTGCCGAGCATGCCGAGAGCATCCGCGATGCTGGGAAGCAGTCCGCAGCTGGCGGCGGATAGGTCGTTGCGCAGGCGCGAGCCGATGAGCGCGAGATCGCCGGCCTGCAGCGCCTCGACCATCCCCGTGGCTTCTGTCACCTGTGAAGGCGCGACGTCCAACGCGGCGTAGACGGCCGCGGTCGAGACGGGCTCGCCGACGTCCACGACGACGATGTCGGCCTCGGGCGTCGGCATGCGGGCGACGAGTTCGTCCCCGCGAGACTTGTACAGCCCGGTGCCTCCGGTCAGGAAGAAGGGCACGTCGGCGCCGAGACGGGCCGCGACTGCCCGTACGACGGCGGAATGCGGGTCCACCTCCCAGAGGCTGCACAGTCCCAGGATCACCGCGGCGGCATCGGAACTCCCGCCGCCGAGGCCCCCGCCCACGGGAAGGCGCTTGACCACTCGCAGTGCGACGGCGAGCGGGCGCTCCAGACTCGAAGACAGCGCCACCGCCGCCGCGCACGCGAGATTGCGTTCGGGGAATACGGCGATCTCGGGCTCGCACACGAAGCTGAAGCCCGCTGCGGGAGTGACGGTGACCGTGTCGTGGAGCGAGAGCGCTGTGAGCACGGTGGACACGTCGTGGAAGCCGTCGTCGCGACGGCGGCCCACGGACAAGAAGAGGTTGACTTTGGCGGGCGCGGCGAGCTTCAAGCCCATCCCGGTCATCGGATCAGTTGAGCCAGGGGAAGACGCTCTCGCCGCTGTCCGGGTGCGTAAGCTCGACCGTGCCTGTGAGGATGTCCACGTAGCTGTACGACACGCGGGCGGTGCGCTCGCGCTTCTCCTCGACTTTGACCACGAATAGACTCGGGTGCGTCTGCTCGAGCACGCCCTCGCGCTCTACGATCTTGGACCGCCCCATGTTCGCCTTCAGGCGCATGCGGGCGCCCATCAACGACTGGAGGTCGCTTCGGATACGTCCGACGACCTCCGCCTGCTGTATAGCGTCCATGAACCCCTCCTCACAATAGAGGGATTATACACGACAGGGCCCTCGCCCTCAACCGAGAAGACCCGCGGTATGCAGCGCCTCCCCGAGCGCGACGAACTCCTCGACCTCGAGGGTCTCGGCGCGGCGCGCGGGCTCGATCCCGGCCGACTCGATAGCCGTGTCGACCGCCGCGACCGGGATTCCGAGCGAGGCGGCGACGCTGTTGCCGAGCCGCTTGCGGCGCTGGGCGAACCCCGCTGTGGCGGCCCGCGCGGCGCGGCCGAGGACCTCCGCCGGCTCGGGACGGGTCGCGCGCTCGAGCCGTAGGACAGCCGAATCGACCCTCGGCGGCGGCAGGAAGCACGTCCTCGCGACCGCGAACCTGCCGCTCGCCCGCGCGAGCAACCGCAACTTGACCGTGTACGCCCCGTATTCCTTCGTGCCGGGGACCGCGCACATCCGATCCGCCACCTCCGACTGGACCATCACCGTCGCGGTGCGCAGCCCTGGCAGACACTCCAAGAAGCGCAAGACGACAGTCGCGGCGACGGCATACGGAAGGTTCGCCACGAGGGCGGTGGGTGGTCCGAGCGCAGTGACGAGCCTATCGGGATCGACCGAGACCGCGTCAGCGTGCACGATCTCGAGGCCCGGACACCCCTCGGTCGTCCTCCGAAGGACGGGGATGAGCCGATCGTCGCGCTCGACGGCGACCACGGCGCCCGCATGGGAGCACAGGGGTATCGTCAGCGTCCCGATGCCCGGCCCGACCTCGAGGACGACGTCGGAGAGCGAGAGACCGGCGAGAGTCAGGATGCGCCCTATGACGTTGTCGTCGACGAGAAGGTGCTGCCCGTAGGCCTTCCGCGTGAACAGCCCGTTCTCGCGGAGCACGGCGATGGCGGCCGAAGGAGAGGCCAGGGGCGAGTGCGCCACAGGGAACCCTAGGGGAGTACGACGATGGTGACCGAACGCCGCCCCCAGGCGAGGGCCTCGCGGACCGTGTCGAAGCAGACGTCGATGCGATTCCCGCGGATGGCGGAGCCGGTGTCGGCCGCGACAGCGTACCCGTAGCCGGGGATGTACACGCGGGTCCCGAGAGGGATGACGTCGGGGTCGACCGCGACGATACCGTACCCGGCATGCGCTCCGGTCGCGGTGTGGTTGCCCGCTCCGCCGCCGGGTGCGTACGCAGTCGAATCGACGCGCAACCGCGTACCGCCCGACGGGGCCGCGGCGGCGGAGACGCGCGCGGGGACCCTGCTGGCGACCTGACGGCTGACAACGCGCTTCGTGCCCACGGCGACGACCTCGTCTATCGGCGCCTCGACGACGCGCTGCGCGCGAAGCCTGAGAGCGCCCTGACGGCCGTCGACCACGAGAGCCTGGAAGATTCGCAGCACCCTGCCCGCCACCCCGCGCACGACGACGCGGCGCGTGCCGATCGCGAGCTCGGGATCGTCGACCTTCACCGTCTTGAACGGCACGACCGCGGAGTGTTCGATGACGCGAAGGAAGACGTCGGTCGCCGTGATCGTCATGCCCGAGACGAGACGGGCGTCGATAGCGGGAGAGACGTGCAGGCCGCTGCCCGGGTCGAGCCCTGCGGCGACGAGCGCGTCGGCGACGGTCGTCCCGATCACCCTCAACGAGAAGCGCTTTCCCGCGGCCTCGAGGCGCACGGGCACGGCGTGGCGGACCACGACCTTCATCCCGTCGCGAAGACGCGTGGCGGGCACAGGGGAGACGATGTCGCCCTCGCGTGCGCGGACGCCGGTCTGCGAGAGCAGACCGGCCACGTCGCTTGCCTGGGTCTTGTGATAGGCCGCACGCCCGTCGACGACGAGCGTGACGCCCTTGTTGGCCCAAACGAATCCGGTGATGCAGAGTATGGCGACTGCTACGACGAAGGCTGCTGCTATGGCGTAATGGGTCTTCTGGAATCGTGCCGGGCCACCCGGCAGTCGTCCCATACGGCCCTTTCGTCCGCCCGATGTCACATGGAAATCCGTCACGCGCGTGCACGCCGGTGCGTTGCGACGGCCCCCCTCATGCGGGGTCGATTCTACCGCAACCCGTCGACGGCCCACAAACGAGCAGGTCGCCACGGAACGGTCACGCGGGCTCTCAGCCTGCGTCCCCCGAGAGTCGCGCGGCGGCCTCCTTCACGAGCGTCGCGCCCGTCTCGCGAGCTCGCGCCAGACCTTCAGGATGCCGTCCGAGGTCCGACGGGGAGTCGACGGGCTCGACCTCGACAGGCGGGAGGCAGTCGACGCCGAGCACGGCGAAGACGCTCTTCGTCGTGAGCTTCGCGGCCTCGAAACCGTACGGGTCGCCTCCGCCTCGCACCAGCAGCATCGCGCCCGGCCGCCGCCGGGGCGCGGGCTCGAGCAGGACATGCCGGCGCGCCCAGTAGGGCTGGCAGCGGTCGTAGATCGTCTTGAGCACGGCGGGCACCGTGGCGAAGTAGACCGGGCTGCCGACGACGATCGCGTCGGCGGCGTCGAGAAGCCGGTAGACTTCCCGCATCCCGTCTCTCACCACACACTCGCCGGTGAGCGAGCACGCGTTGCAGCCCCGGCATGGCAGGACGCCTGTCTGGCTCGCGACGACCTTCACGATCTCGCCGCCCACCTCCGCTGCGCTCGACAGGCACGCGTCGAGAAGCTGTTCGCTGTTGCCGTGACGGCGCGGGCTGCCGGCGATCCCGAGGACGACCGGGACACGCGGGGTCACGGCTTCGACTCCGGCGCGAGGGCGAACAGACGCCGGGCGTTCGCTAGCACGGCGCGAGCGAGATCCTCGGGATCTTCGCCGCGGACCTCGGCGAGACGGGCCGTCGTGAGAGCGACGTTCGCCGGCTCGTTCGGACGGCCTCTGAACGGGACGGGGGCGAGGAACGGGCAGTCCGTCTCGGCCAGCAGCTTCTCGATCGGCACCACGGCCGCGGCCTCGCGCACGCGATCGGCCTTGGCGAACGTGACTGGACCGGCGAACGACACGTGACAGCCGAGTTCGAGGAAACGCAGCGCGAGCTCCGGCCCTTCGGTGAAGCAGTGGATGACGCAACCGGCGGGAGGGACACCGACCTCCGAGAGGATCCGCAGCCCCTCCTCGTGGGCCTCGCGCAGGTGCACCACGATGGGGCGGGAGGCGCGGCGCGCGGCGACGAGATGATCGGCGAACATCGCCCGCTGCGCGTCCCGAGGCGAGTGGTCGTAGTGGAAATCGAGCCCGGCCTCGCCGACCGCGACGATGCGCCGGTCGGCGGCGAGAAGCTCGTCGAGACGGGCCGCGACGTCAGCGTCGTGCTTGCTCGCATCGTGGGGATGCACGCCGGCGACGATGCGCACCTCGGGTACCGAGAGGTCCTTCCGGCCGGCGTCGCGAAGGATGCGCGCCGCGTCCTCCCGCCAGCCGTCGAGCCCGCGCAGCGTGCGTTCGGGCTGCTCGGTGATGTCGACGACCGAGAGGACGAGCTCGAGACCCGCCAGCGCGGCCGCCGCCAGCGCGGCCGCGGGATCGTCGAGCATGTCGAGATGCGCGTGCGTGTCGGCAAGCGGGCCGATGCGCGGCAGGACTACCTGCTGTGGGACCATCCCGCTCACGCCTCGACGATGCGAGGGAAGAGCGATTCGCCCTTCGTGACGCGCAGTCCGGCGGGAAGACCGCCCCAAGCGGCCGCCGAGTCGAGGTCGCGCACGGCGGTCACGTCCGAGAGACCGAGCCGGCGCCACACCTCGGCGCTCGCGGAGGGCATGACCGGTTCGGTGAAGAGCGCGGCGATACGCACCGCTTCGAGAGCGTGCGCGAGCACCGCGCGAAGCCGAGGAAGGGTCTCCTCCTCCTTGGCGAGGTTCCACGGCGCACAGTCCTCGATGTAACGGTTGGTCCGCTTCACCAGGTCCCAGACCGCTTCGAGCGCACCGGCATAGTCGAGGTCCTCCATCGCCGCGCCGTAGCGCCCGGGCAGAGCCGCCGCGATCGCGACGAGTTCCTCGTCGTCGCCGGTCTCCGGCGTCGCCGGCTCGGGAGTCACGCCGTCGAGGTACTTCTCGGTCATGTTGAGCAACCGGGAGACGAGGTTTCCCCAGTCGTTGGCGAGATCGCCGTTGTAGCGCTGGACCATCCCCTCCATCGAGATCGAGCCGTCCGAGCCGAACTGCACGTCGCGAAGGAAGTAGTAGCGGTACGCGTCCACACCGAACCTCTCGACGAGGTCCGCGGGCGCCATGACGTTGCCCTTGCTCTTGCTCATCTTCTCGCCTTTTGCGAGGAGGAACCCGTGCGCGAATACCCGCTCGGGCAGCGGCAGGTCGGCGGCCATGAGCATCGCCGGCCATATCACGCAGTGGAAGCGGATGATGTCCTTCCCGACGAAGTGGACCTGCGCCGGCCAGCGACGCTCGAACGTCTCGGCCGCTTCCGGATCGCCGTAGCCGATCGCGGTGATGTAGTTGAGGAGTGCGTCGAACCAGACGTACATCACATGGTCCGGGTCGAACGGCAGCGGGATGCCCCAGGCGAACGCCGTGCGGGAGATCGACAGGTCCTTGAGCCCGCCGCGGACGAAGGAGACCACCTCGTTGCGGCGCGTCTCGGGCCGGACGAAGCCGGGATGCGACTCGTAGTGTTCGAGAAGGCGGTCCTCGTACGCGGAGAGGCGGAAGAACCAGTTGTCCTCCCGAACGAGCTGCACCTCGCGGCCGCAGTCGGGGCAGCGACCGTCTACGAGCTGCTCCTCCGTGAAGAACGTCTCGTCGGGGACGCAGTACCAGCCCTCGTAGTGACCGCGGTAGATGTCTCCCCGCTCGTGGAGCGCCGAGAGGAAGGCGCCGGCCCCGCGTTCGTGACGATGCTCCGTCGTGCGGATGAAGTCGTCGTTGCTGACGCCGAGGAGCTCCCACGTCTCGAGGAAGCTGGGCGCGATCGAGTCGCACCACTCCTGCGGGGTCATGCCGTGCTCCTCCGCGGCCTGCGCGACCTTCTGGCCGTGTTCGTCGAGACCGGTGAGGAAGCACACGTCGTCACCGAGGAGGCGACGGTAGCGCGCGAGCGCGTCGGCCGCCACGGTCGTGTACGCGGTACCCAGGTGCGGAACGGAGTTCACGTAGTATATCGGGGTGGTGATGTAGAAACTGCGGGCTGTCATCGCGTTACAAGGCCCCTTAGATGGGCAATCATGGAAATGACGGAGTACGGCACATACGATGGCACGGGTGGACCGGCGTGCACGCCCTATCGTCGGTCACGCGCATCGGGCACGTCAATCGAAAGGCGGTCGCGATGAGCGACACTGGCATCGTGCGTCGCGTGGACGACCTCGGCAGGATAGTGATCCCCATGGAGCTTCGCCGCACCCTCGGGATCAAGGTGAAGGATCCCATGGCGATCTTCGTCGAGGGCGAGCGGATCATCCTCACGAAGCACCACGACGCGTGCGTGATCTGCGGACGACAGGACGACGTCGCGAGCGTCAAGGGCCGTCCCGTGTGCGCGGAGTGCGTGCGCGAGATCAAGAACGGCTAGGGCGACGCTTCACGCCCTGTCCCGCGAGGTGACGATCGCGTAGAGCGCGTTCCGGCGCACCCCTCTCTCCTTCGCGACCGCGCGCACGGCCTCGGAACGGGACGTGCCGCCCGATACGAGCGCGTCCACCGCCGCGAGCAACGCCTCTTCTTCGAGCGGTTCGGCCGGTGCATCCCGCGAGGGCGGACCGACCAGAAGGACCACCTCGCCCTTCAACTCGCATCCGGCATACCGCTGGGCGAGATCCGCGACGTCGCCCCTCTCGACCTCCTCGAAGAGCTTGGTCAGCTCGCGCGCGAGCGCGGCGCGGCGGCCCGGCATGACCTGGGCCATGACGGCGAGTGAGGCGGCCGCCCGCCGAGGTGATTCGTAGAAGACCAGCGTCGCATCGAGCCCCCCTACCGCTTCGAGCGCCTTTCGGATCTCCCCGCGCTTGCGCGGGAGGAAGCCACCGAAATAGAAGGCGTGCGTCGGCAGGCCCGAGGCGACGAGCGCCGTGAGGATGGCCGAGGGGCCGGGGAGGACCTCGACCGGCAGCCCCGCCTCGAGACATGCGTCGACCAGGTGGGCGCCGGGGTCCGACACGCCTGGAGTCCCCGCATCGGAGACCAGAGCGACACGCTGTCCGGCCTCGACGCGCGCGACCACCTCCGGCGTCCTGCGGACCAGGTTGCGCGCGTGGTAGGGCTCGAGACGCGTGGTGATCCCGTGGCGCGCGAGCAGGCGGCGTGTCACCCGCGTGTCCTCGGCCTCGATGACGTCGGCGTCCCTGAGCGCGTCCAGCACGCGCAGCGTGACGTCGCCCAGGTTCCCGATGGGCGTCGCGCAGACGACGAGGAGACCGTCGCCCACGGGCGCTACCCTGCCGCGGCGGGCTGCTCGACGGCGGACACGAGGGCCTCCCGCCCCGTGAGCCGCCTGAAGAAGACCGTCCACGCGGCCGAGACGTACGTCCCGTAGACCGCCGAGAGCAGGAGCATGACGGCGATGAGGATGGCGCAGAGGACCGCGACCACCATCCAGGCGCTGGCGATGACGGCTACGACGACAGGGACGGCCAGTATGGCCGCGACGACCCCGACGGCGAGACCGAAAGCCATGCCCGTGACGAGCATCGTGAGCCACATGAGCACCACGTCCTTGAAGCGATGGCGCACGTCCCGCCATGCGGCTCCGAGCGCGTGTCCGACGGTCAGTCCGCCCAGGACCCCGTAGCGCAGGGCGAGCGGCTCCACGAGACCGATGAGGAACGCGAGCGCGGTGAACGCCACGACCGAGAGGGCCAGGACGCCGCAACCGCCGGCGAGAAGAGCGCCGGCGGCGGCCCTCGCTATGTCGCCGCTGCTCGAGAAGCCCGCGGCCGCGGCCCCCGCGATCGCGACGGCCACCACGGCGCCGACGACCAGCGCGAGGATGATGATCGGCAGCGCGACGACGAACTCGATGAGGAAGACTCGGCCCCACTTCGAGAAGCCCGCGTCCCACCCCGCGAGCGCGCGGACCGGACGGCCCTCCTCGGCTTCCTCTACGAGATGGACGAGCCCGCCTCTGGCCGCGACCCCGAGGATCCACAACACGAGCGAAAGGACGAGGAACGCGACGGCCACTCCGACGAGCAGCGCGACGTTGTCGCGGACGAACGCCTGGGCGCGCAAGGCGGCCGCCGAGCTTCCGGAGAAGTCCTCTTTCCCGAATCGGTATCCGGAGTTCCCTCCTCCGCCACCCATGCCCGACGCGCCGACGAAGACCCCGAAGATCCACAGCACCTTGTAGCGCCAGGTCACCCCGATCGCGCGCTTGACGATGTCGACGTAGTCCACGGGTCTCCTCCTGTCGAGTGTCGGTTCAGTCCACCGTGACAAGCTCGTACGCGCGCGAACCGAGACCGAGGGCCTCGGCGTGGCGCATGACCACGCTACCATCGACTCCGGAGATACCGGCGAACTTGTCCACACCGGAAGACATGCCCTCGGCGACCGAGCCGGGAAGACCCTCGGCGGCGGTGACGAGATCGTAGGCCGCCTGATCGATCGCGACGATGTCCGTCGCGGCGAGAACGCCGATGTCGGCGACGATGGGCGCGTCGCTGAAGTTCCAGCAGTCGCAGTCGGGAGAGATGTTCGTCACGAAGGTCAGGTAGACGACCTTGCCCTCCTTGCCCAGGAGCGCTCCGGCGGCGTGTTCGGCGACCTTCTCCTGAAGGGCGGACGCATCGGTGTGCCACTGCGTCGCGATCGCGCCGTACGGACAGGCGGCCACGCACTCCCCACAGCCGTAGCAGACGGCGAGGTCGACCACCGCTACACGATCGACGATCCCGATCGCGCTCACCGGGCAGGACCGCTCGCACCGGCGGCAGGCTGTGCATTTGTCGGCGGTGACCTCCGGGCGGAAGTCCGCGTGCATGCGCTGCTTCGCCGAACGGCAGCCGAGCCCCATGCCGACGTTCTTCAGCGCCCCGCCGAAACCGGCCGCCTCGTGTCCCTTGAAGTGCGTGACCACGACCATGGCGTCGGCATGGACCGCCGCGGCCCCGATGCGCACGCTCTCGAAATGCTTCCCGCCCTCGATGGGGACGTCGACCGCGTCGCGACCGTCGAGCCCATCGGCGATGACGATCGGCGCCTCGACCGTCGCGAAGGAGAACCCGTTGCGGACCGCGCACGCGATGTGGTCGACGGCGTTGCCGCGCGCGCCCCGGTAGAGCGTGTTCGCGTCGGTGAGGAACGGTCGCCCGCCTGCGGCGCGGACGAGACCGCACACCTCTCGCAGATGGATGGGGTGGACGAAACCGGTGTTGCCGGCTTCCCCGAAGTGCGTCTTCACCGCGACGAGGTCTCCCGTCGCGACGGCGTCGGACAGTCCCGCGCGCTCCAGCAGGACGCCCGCGCGAGTGACGAGCGAGCGCTTCATCCGCGAGCGCATGGGGGCGAAGTAGACGGGTGGGGGCGAACCGCTCACCTGTGCAGCCCTTCCCTGGTGTCGTGCTCGTCGAAAGCGAGGGCCGCCGCGCCGAGCACGCCGGCGTCGTTGCCCAACTCCGCCTGGACGAGGCGCACATCGCGCTTTCCGGCGAGCGCGGAATCGGCCACGACCTGCGCCGCACGCTCGACGAGGAACCCGCACGATTCGCCGATGCCGCCGCCGACGACGATGAGCTGGGGGTTGAGGAGGTTCACGATGCCGACGAGCGCCTCTCCGAGCACGACGCCCGCCTCCATGAGGATGCCCGTCGCGACCTCGTCCCCGGCGAGCGCCGCCTCGATGACGGTCTCGGCGCGCATGCGCTCCGGATCGCCTTCGACCATATCGCGCAGCGTCTGCCCCGCGTAGGACGCCGCGGCCTCGCGGCCCCTCGCGGCTATCGCCGGCCGCCCGAGGTAGGACTCGAGATGCCCGTGGCCGCCGCAGGGACATGGGAGGCCGTCGAGGCGGACGACCATGTGACCGATCTCGCCCCCGAGCCCACGCGAACCGCGATACGGCTCGCCGTCGACGAAGAGACACCCGCCGACGCCGGTGCCGAGCGTGATCATCACGAAGTCGCGCGCGCCCTTGGCGGCGCCGAACCGTGACTCGCCGATCGCAGCCGTGTGACCATCGTTGTCCAGGGTCACGAGGTGCTTGACCCGCGACATCACGAGAGAGCGGACATCGACGCCGGACAGCGGCAGGTTCGTGCAGAACTCCACGGACTGGCGCAAGAAGTCGATCTGCGCGGGGAGACCGACTCCGATCCCCGCGACCTCGCTGCGCTGCACGCCCGCGAGCACCTCGTCGGTAAGGTCGATCACCGCGTCGATGACGCCGAACGGGCCGGTCTTGGGCGTGAGCCGCTTCGACTCCTTGACGAGCCGCCCCTTGCGCTCGACGAGACCGGCGGCGATCCGAGTCCCACCGACGTCGACCCCGACAGCGTACGAAGTCCGCATCCGCCCCTCCAAGTCGACCGCGCCCGCCCCGGTCGGCCTCAGTAATCCCAGTAGATGCCGCGCTTCTTGAGCAGGCCCATGTCCTGCATCCGACCGACCATCTCGTCCTCGCTCACCCCGAAGAGCCCGGCGAGGTACCGGTAGTCATTGAACCACTTCCGAGCCTGGTCACGCACCAAGAACGCCGGGAGGACCCACTCGTCGGCCATGACGTCCGCATGATGGTGCTCGGGCTGCTCTCTCGGGAAACCCACATCGGGGTCGTCGAGCATGATGAAGACGTGCGCGATCATGTGCCCGAGGGCCTGGCGCTTCGCCTTCTCATCGCGCGCCTCGTTCAAGAGTATGACCGGAAGACCGTCTTCGTAGACGAGCGCACCCTTGAACCAGCCCGGAAGGCGCGCACCCCGGACCGGGACGCCGAGATGCGCGGCGAGGCTCCCGACATCCACCGGAGGCTCCTCGACCCCGGCTTCCCGCAGGGTGCGCTCGACCAGATCGCGATAGTAGGCGTCGCTTCGCAGCGGCACGGGCAGATACCCTTCGTGCGACGGCGCCGCCGTTCGGGCGGCTGCACTTGATATCGGACGTTGCGTCCGGCGGCTGTATTCCCGTTCGGGCGGATGCCGACGCGCGGAGCGTGACGGTGGACACACGACGACGGCGACATGTAAACGTCGCGGCGGCGTTCGCCGATGTAGACGGGTAGACTGTTCGATACCGCACGCGACCGTCGGGAGGTGGCTTGGAGGGTACCGCCCACAACCGTGCCGAGGAGGTCTTGCGCCGGCTCGCGGCCGCCGCGAGCGCGGTCCGCCTCTACCCGCCCGCGAGCGCGCTCCCGCGACAAGCCGTCGAGGGATTCGTGACGGCCGCCCATGCGGCCACCGCCTCCCTCGGCCCGCTGCGCTTCGTCGTCGACCCCGAAGCGATCCGCCTCGAGGACGACCCCGTCGCGACCGGTCAGCCTCAGGTGTCCAACCTGGCCGAATCGCTCTACGCGCTCCAGGTCGGTCAGCTCATCGTGGCGCCCGGCGTCACGTTCGAGGAATCCTCCGCTTTCCTCGCGGTGATCGGGGGCGACACCCGGGATGTCCGAGCCGCGGGAGGCGTCAGGACGGCGCTCGGCGCCGCGGGCGTGACTCACCTCGCCGTGATCGAGGTGTCGCTGAGGGCGGCTACCGAGGAGGGCATCGCAGGCCTCGACCTGACCGCGGCCCGGATCGACGACATCGCCGAACGCGTCGCGGGCGCCGCCGAGCGATGGGCGGCCGGCGCCGCCGAAGGCGCCGCGAACGACGATGTCGCGGCGACGCTCGCCGGTCTCGAGGACGCCGCTCGCGACCTCGCGCAGGCCCGCGTCGCCGAGGCGCTGCTGCGTCTGCCGGAGAGTGTGCGCGTCGCCGTCGTCGAGCAGGCGATGCGCGAGGACTCCGAGGGCGCGCGCATGGATGGCATGCTCGACGTCGTTGCGCGGATGGACCCCTCCACCCTTGCGCGACTGCTCGCCCTCGTCGCCGCCCGTGCAGACAAGGACACCGAGGACGTCGCGTCCGCCCTCACCCTGCCGCCCGAGATCGCGCGGGAGCTCGCGCTCCTGCTCTCTCCCCCTGTGACCGATGAGGAAGCGCGCGGGATCCCGGCCGACCCGGACGTGCTGGGGATGGCTGGAGCCGTCGCCGACCAGGAGGGCGACGCGGAGGAGATCGCGCGTCAGCTCACCGCGGCGTCTCCGAGCTCCGCGGCCTCACGGGCGCTCGTGGCCGCCGTCGAGGTCTGCCGCGCACGACCGGCCGAGGACACCGTCCTCGCGGTCGGCGACGCGATCGCCTCCGCCATGCGCGCCGGCGCGTTCGCGCCCCTGCAGGAGGCGATCGATCTCCTCGACGGGCTCGATGACGACCCCGCTCTCGGGGAGGCCCTCGCCCGCGCACGGACCGCGCTGGCCGACTCGAAGCTGCTGGCCAGCGTCTGTCGTCACGTGCGCGACGCCGACGACGCCCGGCTCGCGGCGGTCGTGTTGCGCGGCGCCGGACAGGTCGGCGCCGAGACCCTCCTCGACTGCCTGCTGGCGTGCGGCACCGCGGCCCGGGAACTGCTGCTCCCGATCGCAGGCCCGCTCACAGAGGGGATCCTGCTCGCGGCCGGACGCCGCATACGCGGTTCGGACCCCACCGGCGCGGCGGTCGTCGCGATCGTCGCCGAACTCGGCGGCAAGCGTGCCGTCCCCGCGCTGACCCAGGCACTGGAGCACGTGGACGCGGCCGTGCGGCGGGCCTCGGTCACGGCGCTGGCCGACCTCGGCACCGCCGAGGCAGCCGCCGCGCTCGCCAAGGCGCTCGGTCACTGGGACCCCGAGACGGCGCGGTTCGCCGCGCGCGAGGTCGGGCGGGTGCGCCTCTCCGCCGCCGTCCCCGCCCTCGTGAGACAGCTCGAGGAGGTCCGGATCTTCTCGCCCAACCACGAGGTCCGCAAGGAGATCATCAAGAGCCTCGAAGCCATCGCGTCCCCGAACGCATTGCCCGCGCTGTGCCGCATCGCGGGCCGGCGGATTGTCCTCGGACGCCAGCGCAAGGAACTGCAGTTCCTCGCGCGACGGGCCGTGGCTGCGATACCCTCAGCATAGGAGCGACACCCCGAGGAGGGAACGACGTGAGCGACGAGCCGCGTGACGACGAGAGCGACCTGGAGAGCCCGGAGGAGATAGCCGATGCCGCGGCCGACTCGCGCCGCGGACCGTTCACGTCCGTGCGCAAGCTCGAGCGAGCGCGCGAACTCGCACGCTCACTCGCGGTAGCGCAGACGAACGCGGGCCTGTACCCGCTCACCCATCCGGCGGTCGGGCAGGCGCTCGAAGACCTCGTCGCGGCCGTGCGTGGCCTCGCCGACCTCGGCTTCGCCGTCGTGACCGTGAACGTCTACAAGAACACGCTCTTCATCGAGGACCACGTGCTGCCCGAGGAAAGCGTCACGTACCGGAAGCTCATAGACGAGCTGCTCGCGCGCGGCATCTCGGCGCTGTCCATCGCGAAGGACTTCGACCCCTCGGACGCCGCGGCGCTGGTCGACCTTCTCGCCGCCGACGTCACAGACGCCGCGAGGGCGCGCGAGTTCCTCGAGGACCGCGGGGTCACGCGGGTCACGGTCGCCGAGAGCACCACCCTCGACGAGACCGCCCGCGAAGCCGAGGGCCGCGAGAACAAGGCGCGCGCTCGCCAGGTCTACGACCAAGGCCTCGAGGCGATGCGCGACATCGAGACCCGGGTGAAGCTCGGCAAGGTCTTCGAGGTCGAACCGCTCCAGAAGGTCGTCTCCTCGCTTCTCGACAGCCTCTTCCGCGATCCGGCGGCGGTCCTCGGGCTGACCGCGATCAAGAGCCACGACGAATACACGCTCAACCACTCGATCAACGTGTGCATCCTGTCGCTCTCGCTCGGCGCGAGCCTGGGACTCGACACGGGGGGGCTGCGTTCGCTGGGGCTCTCGGCGCTCCTCTACGACCTCGGCAAGGTGCGCATCCCCGAGGACATCCTCAACAAGGAAGGCCCTCTCACGGCCGACGAGTGGCAGATCGTGAAGAGCCACGCGACCGAGGGCGCCGACCTGCTCAAGCGCATCCAGCTCGTCGACCAGATGCCGATGGTCGTCGCTTACGAGCATCACCAGCGGCACGACCTCCAAGGCTACCCCCTCCCGAAGGAGCACCAGGAGCAGCACCTGTTCAGCAAGGTGGTCGCGTTGTGCGACGCCTACGACGCGATGACGACGCGCCGCCCGTTCCGACGCGAGATCCGGCCGGACAAGGCGCTCGCCGTGCTCATGCAGGGTCGCGGGAAGGCGTACGACCCTTCGGTGACCAAGGCGCTCGTCGCGATGCTCGGCATCTACCCGATGGGAGCTGTCGTCCGCCTCGAGGACGCATCCACCGGCGTCGTCTTCCGCGTGAACCGCGACGACCTGCTCCGTCCGCGCGTGAAGGTGCTCATCGACGCCGAAGGGCGCTGGCTGGAGGCCCCGGTCGTCATCGACCTGCGCATCGTCGACGCGGCGTCGGGCAGGTTCGAGCGCGAGATCGCCGAGTGCATCCCCGCGGTCGAGGCCGGCATCGGCGACGTCTGGCAGTATCTGTAGATTCGGGTACATACCTCTTGACGACCGGTCGTCGACGAGGAGCCAGCGAATGCATGCACGCCACGCCACGCGCGTCTTCGCGATCGCGACCTTCCTTCTCGCGGCCGTCCTTCTCGCTGGATGCTCCCCGTCGCCCAAACCGCCGCGCACGCCACCGCATCCCGCTCTCGAGGGCAAGCTTTGCGCGGCCTGCCACAAGTTCGCGCACAAGGTCCCCTACACGGGCGCGTGCGGACTCTGCCACGTACTGACTTCGTGGCGGATGATCTCCTACGAGCACACCGTCACCGCGATGGACTCGGGCTTCCACGCGGTCGTGGGGTGCCGCGCGTGCCACACGGAAGGGAAACCGGCACCCTCGCCCGCCTGCGAAGGATGCCACGACAGCTCGCCCCATGGTGGATCCAAGCGGTGCGCGTGGTGTCACATGCCGGTCTCCTGGAGGGTGAACCTACCGACGCCGGCCGGCCACTTCCCGCTCACCGGGAAGCACGTCGGGCTCGGCTGTCTCGCATGTCACCGCACCGGGAACGAGCGGCCCGTCGCGCGCTGCTCCGCCTGTCACGGCACGAAGCACGGAGGTCTCACCGACTGCGCCCGCTGCCACGTGCCGACGGGATTCCTGCCGGCGCGCTTCGAGCACTCGTCGGTCTTCGCGCTCACCGGGCGTCACGCCTCGCTCGCGTGCTCGAGATGCCATGCGGGAAATCTGTACGCCCGGGTCGCCGGACGACGCTGCGTCGACTGCCACGGCAGCAGGCACGGCGGACTCACCGACTGCTCCCGCTGCCACTCCACCAGCGGATTCTCTCCGGCGCGCTTCCGCCACTCCTCGGTCTTCGCGCTCACCGGGAGGCACGCTCGCCTAGCGTGCACCGCCTGCCACCCGCACCGCCGCTATGCGCACGTGTCGGGGACTCACTGCGTCGACTGCCACGGCGTCCGGCACGGAGGCCTCACGCAGTGCGGTTCGTGCCACTCGACGAGCGGGTTCCTCCCGGCACGGTTCAGTCACCCGTCGAGCTTCCCGCTCACCGGCCGTCACGCCGCGCTCGCGTGCACGCGCTGCCACCCGTCGTCGGACTTCTCGCGCGTCGCCGGCACCCGTTGCGTCGACTGCCACGGCGTCCACCACTCGGACCAGCGGAGCTGCGCGCGATGCCACACCACGGCGGGCTTCACGCCGATCGTCTCGAGCTTCCGGCACACCACGAGATTCCCGCTGCTCGGGCGCCATGCGCAGATCACGTGCCGCGCATGCCACACGGGGCTCGTCTTCCCGCGCGCCTCGACGGCGTGCTCGTCGTGCCACACCGCGCCGCACGTCGGGCCGGCCGACTGCGGAAGGTGCCACGCGCCGGCCGCACCCTGGACGACCGCCACGTTCACGCACCCCGCGATGCCGGCCGCCCATGCCGGGCAAGACATCGACGACGCGTGCACGGCCTGCCACACGGGCGGCAACTACACGGTGGTCAGTTGTCTGCGCTGCCACCCGACGTTCGGGTTGTGATAAGAAGGCGTGACACTTGGAACTGTAGTCCGCCTCGCGAGGTAGCCCATGACCGAATCCGTCGCTAAGAAACTCGGCTTCCTCGACCGCTACCTCACGCTGTGGATCTTCCTCGCGATGGCGGTCGGCGTCGGCGCGGGCGCGATGTTCGAGGCGGTCCCGGACTTCATCGGCAGGTTCACGGTGGGGACGACGAACATCCCCATCGCCATCGGCCTGATCGCGATGATGTACCCGGCGCTGGCGAAGGTCCGCTACGAGGAGCTTCCCGACGCGATGCGCGACAAGAAGGCGCTGGGGCTCGCGATGGTGATGAACTGGATCGTGGCGCCGAGCGTGATGTTCCTGCTCGCCGTCACCACGATGCGGGCGTTCCCCGAGTACATGGTCGGGCTCATCATCATCGGCATCGCGCCGTGTATCGCTATGGTGATCGTCTGGAACGGGCTCGCCGGAGGCGACAGGGAGTTCGCGGCGGGACTGGTCGCCGTCAACAGCGTCATGCAGGTGCTGTTCTTCAGCGTCTACGCATGGCTCTTCGTCACCGTGCTGCCGCCGCTGCTGGGTGTGCGCGGCGCCATCGTCGACATCTCGATGGCGAGGATCGCGACGACCGTCGCCATCTACCTGGGCATCCCGTTCGCAGCGGGAGTCGCCTCCCGGTTCGGGCTCATCCGGCTCAAGGGCGTCGAGTGGTACGAGGGCGTGTTCGTGCGCCGCGTGGGGCCGGTCACGCTGGTGGCGCTGCTCTTCACGATCTTCACGATGTTCTCGCTCAAGGGGAAGCTGATCCTGAGCATCCCGCTCGACGTGGTGCGGGTGGCCGCGCCGATGCTCGCCTACTTCGCGATCATGTTCTTCCTGACGTTCTTCGTCGCGAAGGCGATCGGCCTGCGCTACGCGAAGACGACGACGCTGGCCTTCACGGCGGCGTCGAACAACTTCGAGCTCGCCATCGCGGTGTGCGTGGCCGTCTTCGGCATCGACAGCGGGGCGGCGTTCGCGGCCGTCATCGGGCCGCTGGTGGAGGTGCCGGTGCTGATCGGCCTCGTCAACGTCGCGCTGGCGTTCGAGCGGCGGTACTTCGCGGAGGAAAGCGGGGGGTGACGAGAGAAGCCGCCCCGGCGGGACGGCTCCTCCTCGATACCTATGGTGGCCAGAGACGGACTTGAACGGTCGCATCGACTGAGTACGAAACTCTCCCATCAAGGGGGACGTATCTAGACCGCCGCCCTCTGTTCTGGCCACGTTTCGAGGCCAGCAAGCCAGTCACGAAAGACGGCGCACTCAGCCCTGATAGCGTCGAGGCCAATACTCTCGACGGCAAAGCTGCCATGCAATGGCTTCTGATAGTCGCCGATGAGCGCAAGCACCCGTTTCGATGGCGCAGTGTCTGGTGAGTCGTTGATCTCCTCAGGGCTGCCCGCCTGGTTGCGTATCGCCTGGAGTGCCAACACCAGATCAGGACGTCCGATCCCTTCGGCGAAAGCTACACAGTCGCTGAACAGCAGGCCTTCGAACTCATGCATCATCACGTAGGGACGGAACCGGTTGGAGTCATACCGTGGCTCGAGGAGCGCCGCCACATCTGCATGGAGCGCCGCATGGACCGTCATCGCCTTCTGTTCAAAGGGCAAAATGGACGCATTGGCGCGACCAGGCCAGCCATTCTCGCGATTCTGCGGCAAGGCGTAGTAGTCAACCATGGTGGTCGCCAACGCCTCGGGGTCTTCCTTCAGATGACTGAGGATGTCCTTGCGAGCATTTGGCCAACTGCAGATGCCACCCCGCCTGTCACGCTGACGGTGGTTACCGAGGAGGCGAGCACTAACCTTCTCGTAGCCATGCCCGTAAAGGTGGGGCGCAAGGATCTGGTTGATGAAACGCTCTTCCGTCTCGCCCTCAACATGAACGAGTAGACGTGGCACGTCAGACCGCTCCCGGTCGTCCGCCGAACTCGTTCTTCTCCCACAACTGGCCGAGACTGTAGTCCTTCAGCCAGTGCTCAAGCTTTCCGGACTCAAGTCTTCTGAGTTGTGTAGCATCATCGATCAGGTCCGCCACCAGCACGTCCTCGGGCTGGAAGTTGTCTAGCAGCAGCGGGGACTGAGTGGACACGATGACTTGAGTCGTCAGTGAAGCCTGCTTGATGAGGGCTGCGAGCATGGTGATGGCGGATGGATGTAGTCCCAGCTCAGGCTCATCGACCAGGATCACCGACGGCCTGTAGGTTTCCGGTTGGAAGAAGAGCGTGGCCAATGCGATGAAGCGCAGTGTGCCATCGGACAATGACGCTGCACCGAAATACGCATCCGAGTGTCGGTGTCGCCACTCGAGCCGTATCTTCTCCTGGTTTAGACTCTGCGGTTCGAGAGCGAAATCGTCGAAGAACGGAGCGACACGCTGGATCGATCGTCGTATCAGATGATACGACGACTCGTGCTTGAGTCTCAGGAAGTACAAGAACGCGGCCAAGTTAGAGCCGTCAGGACGAAGGAAGCGGTTGTCCTCCACGTCCTGAGTTCTCTTCATCGGTGATGCAGCGCTGGTGTCATGGAAGTGGTACGCACGCCAGCTGTTCAGGTGCGCACGGACGTACTGGGCAACTCGACCACTGTCCCCCGCGCTGATGCCAGCCTCGCCACCGCTCGGATACAGGATGGTCTCGTACGGCCCCCTGTCCGGGTACTTCGCCTTGTTCCAGAAACCGGCTGTCTCAGACGTCGGGAAGAGTTGATCCGCACCACCGGGGGTGAGCACCACAGTGTATTGGTTTACCCCGCTTTGAAAGGACAAATGGAACGCCATCTGTTCGGTGACCTTGGAACCGAAGTACAGAAGTGCATCTGCCCCGCCCGAGCGAACAACGTGCTCCTGCAGCCGTCCCTCGCGCAAGGCGTGCAGGAACGAGAACGCCCCGATGAAGTTCGACTTGCCCGAACCGTTCGGTCCGATTACCACGTTGATGGGTCGCAGGTCAACATCGATCAACGCGATGCTCTTGAAGCCCTTGATGGTTATGGAGTCCAGCTCGGGCACGTCTCTCCCCTTCAGGATATCGCTGCGGTGATGGCGACTGGCGTCTGCCGCTAGACAACACTCTAGCCGTCCATCACCTCCGCGTCTCGAATGCATCGCACGCCACGATAACGAAGAGGCCCAACCAGATTCTTGCCGGTGGCTTACGGGATTCGGCTTCACGACGCGTCTCGCGAGACTCGCGCACCGACCCTGGGTGTCTGTAGCTCGGTTGGTAGAGGGCAAGCAATCGGCGGTCTTGCGGTTGCGAAGCGGAGCCGAAGACGTAGCGGGGACTGAACCCGCAGTTCATCAATACAATCTTCGCGAAATCCCGGCTGCGGTTAAATTCGCCTCGCTGGAGCCGCTGCTTGGCCCGCTATCCGGCCTAGAGGTCAACGGCCTCGATTGGGTAATCGTGGGCGGCGAGTCGGGGCCAGGAGCCCGGCCAATGGACGCGGAGTGGGTACGAAGCGCAAAGGACAAATGCGTGGCGGCCGAGGTGCCATTCTTCTTCAAGCAGTGGGGCGGCCCTCGCCGCACGATGAGAGGACGCGAACTGGACGGCCGAGTCTGGGATGAGAAACCAGCGCAGCTCTAGCTCCTGTCGCCACAATCAAGACCGCCTACTCGGAGCCCGCCTTGCACCTCTTGCGCGCCGCCTCGTAGGCGTTCACCGCGGCTCGCGCGCCCTCCGCGGGCCACGGCTCCCACGCATGCAACACGTAGAACGACAGCGTCTTCTTGCTGTTGACGTCCCTGCGCTTCTTGGCCTGGATGTCCCAGCCCATGATGAAGCGCAGCTCCCGCGCCCGTTTCTTGTAGTCGCCTTGGTTTTCCTCGCGAGCAACGAAGAAGAGCAGGTAGTCGGGCACTTCCTGCCCCTGAAGCGCCTTGAGTAGTTCGCCGATGCGCGTCCAGGGATCGTCATGCCTAATGGCTGCTGCGATAGCTTCACCCTCGGCGTCGTAGTTCGCGAACAGTGCCTTCTTGCCGAGATTGCAGTACTCGCACAGGGGCCAGAGGTTCTCTTCGTCGGTCGGATGCCCGCCCCAGTCCTTCGGAATCTTGTGGTCGATGTGCAGCACCACGCCATGTTCCGTCGGATTCCGCCCGCACATCGCACAGCGCTCGTGATAGTCGTGCAGCACCTTGGCTCGCGTGGCGAGGTCGATCTGGCTACCGGGAGTGAAATCCGGACGGTAGCCAGCAAGGCGATAGACCTCGTCCCTCTTTCCGGGAACACGCTCGCCGCGTACATCGAAGCCGTAATCCGTCTTCAGGGCGCGCCGCCGTCGCTGCGTCTGGGAGTGGCGGACGCCGTACTCCCGGGCGACGAACTCGTCGATCTCTGCCTGAGTTGGCGGATCGTCTCGCCGCTCGTACAAGTAGCCGTAGATGACCCGCGACTCGCGGCTGTTGACGAGTTTCTTGAGCTCCTCGCTGTCCGGCTTGGGGAGTTCCGGTTCCATTCGGCGCAATCCTCGCTGTTGTCCGCCTTCTGAGAGCATGACAGCACCGCGAGACCGACGCCAACAAGAGGCTACACTCAAAGCATGGACAAGATCAGCTCGAAACGCCGCAGCTGGAACATGAGCCGGATTCGTGCGGGGAACACGCGAATCGAGATTCTTCTGCGCCAAGCACTCTGGGCCGACGGCATGCGCGGCTACCGGCTTCACCCGAAGAACGTGACGGGAAAGCCTGATCTCACGTACGGCCGGTGGAAGGTCGCTGTTTTCGTCGACGGGTGCTTCTGGCATGCGTGTGCGGAGTGCTATCGGGAGCCGAGCACCAATCGCGACTACTGGCTGCCGAAAATCGAGCGGAACCGCCAGCGCGATCGTGAAGTCACAGAGAAACTCGCGGAAAAAGGCTGGGCGGTCGTGCGCCTGTGGGAGCACCAGGTCGAGAAGGACATCGGGCCCTGCGTGAGGCGGATAGAACAGGCACTGGCCTCAGCGGGCCGGAGTACGCATTAGACCTCGTTCTTGAGCGCCTCGCGTATCTTCAGAGCCACAGCCTTCGCAACCGGCGGGGGGAAGGCATTGCCTACCTGACGGTAGGCAGCCGTCTTGCCACCCACGAACTCCCACTTCTCGGGGAAGCCCTGAAGAACAGCGGCCATCGGGACGGTTAGCCGCGGCATCCCGATAAAGCCGGGCATCGGAGCAGCATTCGCTAGGCCGAGGCCGTCGACGCCGAGCTCAGCCCACTGCCGCTTCGCCCTTGTCGGCCCGAGATCCGGCCCGCCATGCTTCTTCGACCCGCCAACGAGGGTGGGAGCAATGCGATCTGCCTTCTTGGCCCATTCCGCAGCGCCTTCCCATCCGTTGGCTGCCATCAGGAGCAGAAGCTTCTTCCCGACTGTCAGCGCATTTCCGTTCGGCGTGATGGGCTCCGGCCACGAGAACAGCGGAAAGAGATCCTTCTTGAGAGCTACACAAACGACGCGTGGTCTCAACTGCGGCACGCCGAACTCTGACGCATTGAGAAGCCGCCACTCGCTCTTGTAGCCCATACGGCGAAATCGAGCATCGATATGCCGCCGGTAGTCCTCAAAGCTGCCGTCGAGAAGACCCCGGACATTCTCGAGCATCACCGCACGTGGACTAAGCTCTTTGACCAGGTTAAGCGCCACCGGGAACATGTCCCGCTCATCTTCACGGCCCCTCTTGTGTCCGGCCACACTGAATGGCGGGCACGGAACACCACCGGCGAGCAGATCCACTTGGCCTGTATAGGCGGACGCATGCTTCTCGAGGAAGACCCTCAAATCCTCCTCAAATACGCTCCACTTCGGGCGGTTCCGTTGAAGGGTCGCACATGCGAAGGTGTCGTTGTCGACCAGTGCGATGTGGCGGAAACCTGCCTGCTCAAGCCCGATAGCCTGGCCACCGCCGCCCGCGCAAATCTCAACCGAAGTTAGTTTCTTTGGCACTCTGCACTCCCGTTTGGTCCGGCGCTTCCGATTATAGGGGCTCGCACCGTCATGGCTGCACATCGGCGGGGCGTCTACACCACCCACCTTATCCTGGGTTCCGCAGCTAACTCCCGCGAATAGTCCGCGTTTGATGGGTCTAAGCTGCGAAGACGAGCGATCATGCGCAGAAACGGCGTGTATCTAGGCGTCCGTATTCCCGCTGGTCAGAAGCTTG